>DASTDT010000100.1:0-3898 GCA_035710225.1 Sphingomicrobium sp. | reverse complement strand
GTTCTGGGCCCCAAGTCGCAGCGCAAGATTCTCATCGTCGACACCGGGCTCGCGCCCGGCGAAATCCACAGCTTCCGGGTCTGCGCCGAGCGCGTCGAACCGGCCGGAAAGGCACTGATCCATGCGCGTGTTTGCTCCAAGCTTACTGCTCGTCGTCGCGGCTGAGCTGGCGCTCGCCTCGGCCGCCGCGGCCCAGACCGGGATCTACCTTCCGCAGGCGCCGATGGGGCCTGGCGGGGAGGACACCATAGAGACCGCGACGGGAACCCGTTGCCGGCAGAGCATCAACTCGAGCAGCGGTTACGTCGATGTCGGGGTCGCCGGAAGCGCCGCCTCGGGTCTGCCCGACGCCAAGGGCGTGTTCGTCAACGTCACCGAGCGCGATCGCCAGGGACTGGCCTACGCGCGGGTCACGATTCCGCTCGGCAAGATGCCCAAGCGGATCGATTGCTCCAAGATCTACGAGCTCGAGATCGCCAAGCTGAAGCAAGAGCTCGAGCTATTGAAGATGAACGCCGAATAGGCCGTTCAGCGGCTGGCGACGACTCCGCCCCGAGCCATCACGAACTCGACCCGCTTGAGGACGGTGACGTCGCTCAAGGGGTCGCCGGCGACGGCGATGATGTCGGCGCTCTTGCCCGGCTCGATGGTCCCGGCCTCGCCCGAGATTCCGAGCAGGTCGGCGGCGTTGACCGTCGCCGCCTTGAGCGCCTCGACCGGCGGCATTCCGAACTTGACCATCAGTTCGAATTCGTCGGCGTTGCGGCCGTGCTTGCTGACCCCGGCGTCGGTCCCGAACGCGATCCTCACCCCCGCCGGATAGGCCTTGCGGAGCGACTGGCCAGTGATCCCGATGCGCCAGTCGATCTGCTTGCGGACGGCCGGCGCATAGGCGTTGGGGTCGGCCGCGATCCGCTCGAGATAGCCGTTCACGGTCGACAGGGTCGGCACGTAATAGGTGCCCTTTGCCCGCATCGTGCGGACGATCTCGTCGTCCATCACCGTGCCGTGCTCGATCGAATGGGCGCCGGCCTTGAGCGCCAGTTTGATCCCGTCGGCGCCGTGGGCATGGACCGCAACTTTCCGGCCATAGGCGTGCGCGGTCTCGACCAGCGCGCGCGCTTCCTCCTCCAGCATGCGGGTAGCCAGCCCGGTGCCACTGTTGACCCCGCCGGTCGTCGCGAACTTGATGACGTCGGCGCCGCGGTCGACCTGGCGGCGGACGGTGCGGCGGCAGCTTTCGGCGCTGTCGCACAAGTTTTCCGGGGCGGGGAAATGCGCCACCAGCTCGTCGTTCAGCGCCCCGCGCCCGTCCATGTGGCCGCCGGTGGTCGAGATGCTGCTCGCGGCGTCGATGATCCTCGGTCCCTCGGCCCAGCCTTTGGCGATGGCGTCGCGAAGCGCCAGCGTCACCCCGCCGTCGTCGCCGAGGTTGCGAACGGTGGTGAAGCCGGCGCGAAGAGTCTTCATCCCGTTCCACTGCGCCTCGAACGCGTTCGCCGCCCGCTCCTCGCGCATGTCGCGCACCAGCCGCGCCTCGCCGCCGCGATCGGTGGCGAGATGGACATGGCTGTCGATGAGGCCGGGAAGGACGGTCTTGTCCTTGAGGTCGATCGCCATAGCGCCCGGTGGAGGCGCCTGGTGGCCGTCGGATACCGACACGATCCGTCCCTGGTCGACGACAATCGTCGAAGGCCCGCGAACCGGCTTGCCCGGAACGTCGATCAGCCGCCCGGCATGGATATAGGCCGGCGCCGCGGACGCCGACGCGGCGCACATCAGCAGCAGACCCGAAGCGATGCTCTTCATGCGAATCCCCTTATCCAGCGATGCTTACGGGGATTCCGGGGAGTGGCAATCACTCGGTCGTTGTTCCGTCCCATTTCTCGTCGTTGTGCCGCTCCTCGGCCTCGGCCTTGGTCGACTGAACGATTCCATCCTTGTGCTCGGGCGGCCCGTAGAGCGTGTAGAGCTTGAGCGGGGCGTCGCCGGTATTGCGCACATTGTGCCGGGCGCCGGCGGGCACGACCACGCCGCTGCCGTCGGTTACAGCGTAACTGTTGTCATCGATCACTACGGTCCCTTCGCCCTCCTCGAAGCGGAAGAACTGGTCGCGGTCTTTATGGACCTCGGCGCCGATCTCCTCGCCTGGCTGGAGGGTCATCAGGACCAATTGCAGGTGCTTGCCGGTGTACAGGACTCGCCGGAAGTCGTCGTTGCCGGTGGTCAGTGCTTCGATGTCGTCGTGATAGCCGCGCATGGCGTGCCCCCTATTGGAATGTGCCGGAGCCGTAACGCAGGGGCCCCGAAACGGCTCCGGCTTATAGCGTGATGAGAGGTTTAAAGCACACCTTCCTCAGCCGTCCTTGAGCGGATCGTGGCCCCAGTTCATCAGCGAATAGCGCCACCGCGAGGTGACGGTGTTTTCCGGGCGCTGGGCGCTGTGGCGCCTTACGTAACCGACCACCTTGCGCATGTGGGCGTAATCATCGTCGGTGAGCTCTGCCGCTGGCTTGCGCAATATGGCGACGATCCGCCGGCCGCTGGCGTGACCGACGCTTTCCTTCGCGGCGCCGTCCTTGCCCTTATACCCGACCTTGCGGCTGTCGGCGGTGCGAAGCCAGCGCTCGAGCTCGGCCGGTGCCATGTTGACGGCCTCGCCGAACTCCCGGCGCACCTTGTCACGGTCGAGCTTGGCCATGACAGTCCAATGCGCCAGCGACGCGCGCGTTCAAACCCGTCCCAAAGCCCTAGAAGTGGAGCGCCCGCCCTTCGGCGCTGAGCACGCTTTCGTGCATCATCTCGCTCAGCGTCGGGTGCGGGAAGACGGTCTGGATGAAGTCCGCCTCGACCAGCTCGGCCTGCTTGCCGATGGTGTAGCCCTGGATCAGCTCGGTCACTTCCGCGCCGACCATGTGCGCGCCCAGCAGTTCGCCGGTCTTGGCGTCGAACACGGTCTTGATGAACCCTTCCGCCTCGCCCAGCGCGATCGCCTTGCCGTTGCCGATGAACGGGAAGGTGCCGGTCTTGACCTTGTGACCCGCCTCCTTGGCCCTGGCCTCGGTCAGGCCGACGCTGGCGACTTGCGGGTGGCAATAGGTGCAGCCCGGGATGTTGTTCTTGTCCATCGCATGCGGGTGGACGTCCTTGTTGCCTAGCGCCTGTGCGATCGCTTCGGCGGCGATGACGCCCTCGTGGCTCGCCTTGTGCGCCAGCCAGGGGCCGGGCGTGACGTCGCCGATCGCCCAGATGCCGGGCACGTTGGTACGCATCATGCCGTCGGTGGCGATGATTCCGCGCTCCGCCTTCACCCCCAGCTTCTCCAGCCCGATATTCTCGGTGTTGGGGACGATGCCGATGGCGACGATGGCGTGGCTGAACTTGTGATCGGCAGTCTTGCCGTCCTTGGTCTTGATCCGCGCGGTGACGCCCTTGCCGTCGGCCTTCAATGCCTCGACGCCGGCGCCGGTGAGGATCGTCATGCCCTGCTTGGTGAGGTTCTTCTCGAGGAAAGCCGACACGTCGGCGTCCTCCACCGGCACGATCCGGTCGAGCATTTCGACGACTGTCACCTTGGAGCCCATGTCGTTGTAGAAGCTGGCGAATTCGATCCCGATCGCGCCAGAACCGATGACCAGCAGCTCGTCCGGAAGCTCGCTCGGCACCATCGCGTGCCGATACGTCCAGATGCGCTTGCCGTCGGCCGGGGCGAACGGCAGGTCGCGCGCCCGCGCGCCGGTGGCGACGATGATGTGCTTGGCGCTGAGCTCAGCCTTCTTCCCATCCTTGTCGGCAACCGTCAGCTTGCCCGGAGCGGTGACCACGCCGTCGCCCATGTGCACCGCGATCTTGTTCTTCTTCATCAGGTGCGTGACGCCCTGATTCAATTGCTTGGCGA
>DASTDT010000099.1:0-8222 GCA_035710225.1 Sphingomicrobium sp. | reverse complement strand
AGATCGAGGGTCATCGCCGCCATCAATGCATGGACGGAGCGAAAGGTTAATAGCTTTTAACTATTTGCCCCAAAATGGAGCGGATTGATCGGCGTTGCGAACCGCCGCGCGCTTTGCTAGAGGCGCCGCCTTGCCAGGGCGGCGGGGGATGTCTCCGCCGCTTTTTCACGATGCGGTCGTGGCGGAACTGGTAGACGCGCAACGTTGAGGTCGTTGTGTCCGAAAGGACGTGGAAGTTCGAGTCTTCTCGACCGCACCAGCAAAACCGGCGGTTTTGCGTGAATTTCGACTAAGGCAGAGTCGTGCCGGACGACTTTGGCAGATCGCCGGCCGGGGCCGCCGAGGCGAGGCTCGCCGCCCTTGTCACCCGCACCACGCCGATCCGGCCGAGCGGCCTGTCGCGGTCGATGGCGATCGTCACGCCAAGGTCGGCGTTGGCGGGGATCGCCTTTGCGGTCGTGGGCGCAAGACGTAGTCGGTAGCTTCCGTAGCGCACCCTTTCGAACAGGAAATAGCCGTCGATGTCGCTGATCGTGGTCGCGACGATCTCGCCGTCGGGGGCGACCAGCTGGAGCTCCAGCCCCTCATATTCGCTGCCGTCTTCCTTGGCGGCGAAACCCTCGACGGAGCCGCCGCCGACCAAGGCGATGTCGACCGCCGCGTCCACGCCGGGACGGGGGACAACGACCTGGGCCGGCCGCGATGGAGTCAGCGCCGGATTGGCGAGGCTCGACTGGTCGATGCCGACCGCCACCGGAACGTAGGGCGCGAGGCCGCCGATGAGCACCGTGCCGTCCTTGCCGGTCGGGCGGTCGGCGAGCTTGAGCCCGGTGGTGACGAAGGCATCGGCAGCGGCCGGTTCGCCCGAATCGCGGCGGCCGTTCTCATTCAGGTCCTCGAATACCCGCGCCTTGACCAAGCCGGTGGTGGCCAGCTTCTGCCGGGTCGGCCGCCAATGCCCACGGAAGGGGTCCATCGCGAAGTTGACGCTGATCCCGGCCGCCAGCGAACCGTCGCTGGCCGCCTCCCCGGTGACTGCCAGGGCCAGCGAATCGAGCCGCTTGATGTAGCCGACGCGGCCGCGCAGCCGGCGGTTGTCGGCGGTGTAGGCAATGCCGGCCTCGAGGTCGGTGGTTTCACCGGCCGACCAGAAGGCGTTGATCTCGGCGCGGTCGAAGCGCCGTTCGGGCTCGATTTTCCAGCTCGCGCCGCCGCGCAGCCGCACCCGCCCGACATAACCCGACGCGATCAGCGCGGCGTCTACGCGCTCCCCGGCACGGCTGGAATCGCCGGTTTCCCCAAGCTGGCGGCGAATGGTGGTCTCGCCGGTCAGGTTGAATCGTCCAATCCGGCTGGACAGCCGGGCGGCGGCGTCGAGTTCGCGGCTGCCGTCGATCCGTTCGACCAGCTTGACGTCACCGCTCACCGGAACGGTCACATCGCCGAGCTTGACCGGCAGGTTGAGCCCGATCCGGTGCTCGGCCTTAATTGCGGTACCCGCTTCGTCGGTCGAGGCGGCAAAGCCGTTCGACCATTGCGTGGCGGCGTTGATGTTGACCGACCCGATCTTGGTCGCCAGCTGGGCCCGAAGGGCCGTACCGCCGCGATTATCTCGGGCAGCGGCGATTTCACCGAGCGCCCGGCCGATCGAATAGCGAAGCGAACCTTCGACATAGGACAGGCGCTCGTCCTGCACCTCGAGCGAGCGCACCAGCGCGCCGACCGACAGGCGCTTCGACACGCCGTAGCGCGCCTCGAACGCCAATTCCGGCGCCTTGCTGGGCGTCCGGGCGTCGGCCAGCAGGCCGTCGGCGGTTGCGGCCGGCTTGTCGAACGACAGCAACGGCGTGTTGGGCTGGCGGACCCCGGCCCAGTACCACAGCTGACCGCGCGGAACATTTTCCTGGCCGACGGCGACCGTTTCCACCCGCCGCTGGACCTGGCCCTGCGGCCCATAGAGCAAGATCTCGAAGCGGTTCTCGCCGTAGAGCAGTTCGACGTCGTCGAACCGGTAGAGGCCGTCGCCGGTAGCGCTGTCGGCGAATGCGACCAGGCTGTCGTTGCGATACAGCTCGGCGTCCCATCCGGGCGGCAGTTCGCCGCTGAATGCGGTGCGGTCGAAATTGGAGCGATGATTGAGGGGCTCGTTGGTGACCACCACGCCGCGGCCGACCGCGTTGCCCCCGCCGAAGTCGCTTCGCACACCTTCCACGTCGCCGACCGCGAAATGGGTGGCCTTGAGCGGGCCGAGCAGCTGTGCTTCGGGATCCGAACGGTAGAGCTTGGCGCGGACGGTTTCGATCGGGCGTTGGCCATTGCCGCTGACCCGGAACGAATAGGACATGGCCGCGACCTCGCCGGCGCCGGCGATTGCCACCGAGCGATCGAGCCTGAGCCCGTTTCCTGCGCTGTAGGTGGCGCCGGCATTGACCATGAACTCAAGCGCCGGTGCGCGCCACAAGCGGTAGGGCAGGCGCACGCGCGGCAGATCGGCGGTTTCGATCGACGCCTTGCGCTTCAGTTGAGCGGCGCGCAGGCGCCGCTCGACGGCGAGCTCGACCGGAAGCTTGGCCTCGCTGCCGACTTCGAGCAGCGATATGCCCGTTTTGGCGGAGAGACTTAGCGAGAACCACTTTTCAAGCGCGTCGGCGGCCACGCACCAGCCCTCCGGTGTGTCGCGAATGACATTTATTGCAAATGATTCGCGTTTGCCGTTGAAACTGGCCGACCCTTGGTCCTTGTCGATAACAACTTGGTTTTTCTCGGAAAATGCCCAGCCGGAGGCACGCCCGGCCTCGAGGTCGATCTTCATCGGCATGTCGAGCGCGGTCAGGAAGTCGCCGAACACCAGGCACGGTCCGGACGGCGTGACATAAGCGCGAACGCCGTCGCCGAGCTTGAGCCGGCGAAGGCTGACGTCGAGCATGAACTGTTCGTCGGGATCGGCGCGCCAGCCGTCGCCCGGGGGAGCTGACGCGTCGGCGGCCACCGTCCCCGCGCCGATCAGCGCGAGGAGGGCGGCCAGCGCCTTTCCCAAGGTGCGAAGCGATTTCATCGCCGTACGCTTGCGTCCGCTGCCCGCGCGCCCCGGCCCCTAGAGGACCGCGCTGGTTTCGGCGGTCAGCACGGCGCCGCTGTCGGTCGTCTCGTAGAACTGGACGGTGACGGGGCCGCTGAGCGAACCGGCATAGCCGACGGCCTTGGGTACGGAGACGGTCCGGCGGTCGATCTCGCGGTAGATGGCGACGCCCTTGGCGATCGCTACCGGCTCCTTGACCCCGGACTTGAGGACCCGCACCTCGCCGAACAGCGAGCGATTGCCGCTGCGCGACAGGGTCAGCGACACCTCTTCGCCGCCCTTGCCCGAAATGTGGCGGACATCGGCGATTGCGGCCTTGGCTTCGACCTTGCCGAGGCGGACGATGACCGGAATGGTGACTCCGTAGATCGGGATCAGCTGGAAGGCGACGGCCGAAGCCTGGGCGGGCTGGCCGACCGGCTTGGGATCGGGAATGGCGCGAAACAGCAGGTGGACCCGATATTCGCCGTCGGCGAGCCCGGCTGGAGCGCGCGCGGACACGCGGATCGACTGCGGCTCGCCCGGCGGCAGGGTGACCTTGCGCGGCGCGAACACGACCATCTGTTCGGCCGCCTTTTCGTCGCCGCTGGGATCGGTCACAGGGGTGAGGCGGCCATCCGGCGTCATTCGGCGGAATTCCGCCGAAATCCGGTAGGTGGCGGTCGCGTCACCGACATTCTTGAGGATGATCTCGGTACCGCGCCCGCCGTTGAGGATGACCCGCGTCGGAGCGACGAGCAGGTCGCCGATCCCGGCGGTGGCGGTCGGCGCCAAGGCGAGGCTGGCGACCAGGCCGGCGATCGCGGCCAGCGAGCGATGAAGCATGTTCCTTATCTCCCCACACCCGCCGGTCGGCGGTCATGAAGGGATATTCGTCCATAATGGTTAGTATCTCCCTAACCATGCTCGCTCACCGGCAGGAAACCGCGAAGGCGGCGAGCCCACCCGGCCTGCGCCAACGAAAAAGGGCGGAGCCGATGGCCCCGCCCCGCGATGATCAAGAAAGTTGGAGTTACTGGTAATCGGCGGTGACGGTGAACGTGCCCTGGTAGCTGCCCCCGGCAGTCGCCTCGGTGATGGTGACATTGCCGCCGACGTAGATGTCGAGGCCGGGAAAGCCGGAGTTGGGCAGCTGCATGGTGTAATTGCCGGTGCCGCTGTTGGTCGCCGAGATGCTGTTCTTGGTGACGAAGGTGAGCGTCGGCGGGGTCCCGCTGGCGCCCTGCAAGGTCAAGGTGACCGAGGTCGGCACGTTCAAGGTGATGTTGGCGTTGTTTGAACCCTGGAGGTTGAACTTGGCCGCCGCCGGAGTTCCGCTGCAGGCGAAGCCGCTGGCGCAGAAGGTCGAGGTCTGGGCGGCCGAAGCGTCGATCGTGAAGGTCCCGCTGAAGGTCGCGGCGGAGGGTGTGACGATGGTGCCGAAGTCGACCGTCCCGCCGCCGGTCATCTGCAGCGGCTTCAAGACGTTGGCCTTGGCCGTGGCGCTGGCGGAGGCGGCCTGGGCGGCACCGGTTGGAACGAGCGCGGCGGCGGCGCAGGCAATGAGAGCGTAGCGAGCTGAAACGAACATAGGTCCACTTCCGTAAATATCCGCGCCGTTGTGGCGACAAGGTAAGCGGACCATTAACCCTGATATGCTTTCCAAACCGCGCGCGAACATGGTTAGCGCCGCGTTAAGGATCGGGCGGGAGGCGGACCGCCGGTTGTAACCCGGCAATGATCGCGAGAGGCACCTGAAGCCGGTGGCTTTCCTCGCTCGGCCCAAGCCGCTAGCTCCCTGCCATGCATTATGTCGCAGTGTTCATCGGGGGCGGGATCGGCGCCGCTCTCAGGCACGGGGTCAATCGCGCCGCCATGACCTGGCTTGGCATCGGCTTTCCCTACGGCACCCTGTTCGTCAACGTTGTCGGCGGGCTGATGATGGGGATCCTGGCCGAGATGTTTTCCGCGAAGGGCGGCGGCACGCAGGAATTCCGGCTGTTCCTCACCACCGGCCTGCTTGGCGGCTTCACGACCTTCTCTGCCTTCAGCCTGGAATCGGCGCTACTGTGGAAGCGAGGCGAGATGCTCGATCTGGGCGCTTTCATGCTCGGAAACGTCGTGCTGTCGATCGCAGCGCTATTCCTTGGCATCGCGATCGTGCGCGCCGCGAGCTGACGGCGTGGAACTCGGACGAGCCCAACGAAAAAGGGCGGGGAGTTTCCTCCCCGCCCTGCCGATCCCCCCAGCGGGGAGAAGCCGACGATTTTCTTAGAGGTATTCAGCCGACACGTTGAACGGCGCGGTATAGGTGCCGGTGGGCACGTCGCCGCGAACGGTCAGGGTTCCGCCGACGCTGAAGTCGGCCGAACCGGCGGCCAGGACGAGGTCGACGTCGTTGTCGCTGTCCGTGTCGCCGCTGAGGTCGAAGTCGACGACCAGATAATCGTTGGCCGGGTCGCCATCGAGGTCGACGCTGGCGTCGATCGTCACCTGGACGGATTCGTCGGTCGCGCCGCTGACGGTGAAGTCAGCCGCGCTCTTGGCCGCCGAACAGGCCCAGTTGGTGTCGCAGCCGCCGAACGTGCCGTCGGTGGCGACACTGAAGTCGTAATAGGACGCCGCGGCGACCGTGGTGCTCTTCACCAGCACGCCGAAGTCGAGCAGGCCGCCAGTCGCGTCGATCGACAGCGGCTGAAGGATGCGGACCTTCGCGGTACCGGTTTCGGTGGCCGGATTGCCGTCGGCCGCAAATGCCGGAGCGGCAACGAAGGCCAGGCCGGTGGCGGCGACGAGCGCCGTCTTCTTGAACAGGTTGATCATGACTATTTCCCCACTGGTTCCAAATCGTCGGCTGGCCGAACCCGTCGAGGATCCGTCATCCGTACCGCCTCATTAACCGCAACCGCTTACGGCTTTGCTTTGAGGTTTGGTTACCGCCGCGTTCACCAATTCAGAGGTAATCGACGGCGATCGGGACGCTTCCGCGATAGTCGCCGTCGGCCTCGCCATCGAGGGTCAATTCACCGCCGATGCGGAAGGTCAGCTCGCCGTTCGAATCGAGCTTGGGCTGGTCGCCCAGGTCGCTGATCAATTGTTCGATGACCAGCCGCCCGCCCTTGAGCCCGAGAAGCTCGACCCGTGCCGGAAGGTCGATCGACACCGGTCGGCCGGGCATCCCGCGAACCGTGACCCGGGCGACCATCGCGCGGCCGCCGATCGAGGCGATCGCGCCGCTGGCGAGGCGGGTACCGTCCGGGCCTAGCCGCGCCCGGCCGCTGCCGTTGCTGGCGAGCAGCAGGCGGTCGAAGTCGAGATCGGCGTCGATGGCAATTTCGAGCGGGCGGTCATCCTCGCGCTCGGGCGCGGCGGTCTCCGGCGTGTCGCAAAGCCGGCATTGCGCGAGGGCCGGGCGCGGCTGCCCGATCACCGCGGCGAGGGCCACGGCGAGCGGAATCAGGGCAAGACGAGGGCCCGGCATGACGGCCACGCTATTGGGGGGATGTGAAAAGATGGTTAAGGCAGGCTTCACCCTTCCGAACGCATCGGAGCCATGATGAGCGAGACTGGCGAGACGAGGCTGACCGACGCCGAGTGGCGTTCGCGGCTGACCCCTGAGCAATATCGTATCCTGCGCGAAGGCGGGACCGAGCCGCCGTGGAGCGGCGAACTGCTGCGTAACAAGGGCGCGGGCGACTATGTCTGCGCCGGCTGCGGCGAGCGATTGTTCGCCAGCGACGCCAAGTTCGACAGCGGCTCGGGCTGGCCCAGCTTCACTGCTCCGGCGTCCGACGATGCGGTTTGCGAGCTCACCGATTCGAGCCATGGCATGGTCCGGACTGAAGTGCGCTGCGCGCGTTGCGACGGGCACCTTGGCCATGTCTTCCCCGACGGGCCGGGTCCCCAAGGGCTGCGCTATTGCATCAACTCGGCGTCGCTCGATTTCGCCGGCGCGGGCGATGGCGATGGCGGCAAGGGACCGGGCGCCTGACTCTTGCCGCGCCGGACCCGGCCTTCTAACGCTTAGCCGCGAATGGCACGGTCACCCCAGACAAGCGCCGGCGGACGGCTGGTGACCGCCCTCAAATACGCGCTCGCTGCCGGCTTGCTAGGCCTGGTCGCGCTGGTCGTGGCGGTCGGCATCGCGATCGGCTCGCTGCCCGACTATGACGAGCTGGCGCAGCGCGACGACCTTGGCCAGATGATCCGCCTGCGTGCCGTCGACGGCACGCTGCTGGTGTCGATGGGCCCGACCTTCGGCCGCTGGCTGCCCTATGAGGAAATCCCAAAAACGATGCGATCGGCGATGATCGCGGTCGAGGACAAACGATTCCGCGGCCATATCGGCGTCGACCCGATCGGCATGGCACGGTCGATCAAGGTCCGGTTCGAGAGCGGGCGCTGGAAGCAGGGCGGATCGACCATCACCCAGCAATTGGCGCGCAATATCTTCCTGACCAACAGCCGCACCTTCGGGCGCAAGGTCAAGGAAGGCATCCTCGCGCTCGCGCTCGAGCGCAAGTTCGGCAAGGACCAGATCCTCGAGCTGTACCTCAACCGGGTCTATTTCGGCGGGGGCGCCTATGGCATCGACGCCGCCAGCCGGACCTTCTTCGGCCATGGCGCGGAACGGCTTAGCCTAGGCGAAGCGGCGATCATCGCCGGGTTGGTCAAGGCCCCGTCGAACTACTCACCGACCGCCGATGTCGAGGCCGCGCGCGGTCGTGCCGGAGTGGTCCTTGCCTCGATGGTCGAGAACGGCTTCGTGGAGCCGTCCGCAGTGGTCGGCATCGACCCCGCCACGATCCGCCTGCAACCGGCGCCCAAGCAGAACAGCGTGCGTTACTTCACGGATTGGGCGCTGCCGCAGCTCGACACGCTGATCGACGAAACCAACGAGCCGATCGACGTGTGGACGACGCTCGATCCGGCGATGCAGACCGCCGCCAACCGCGCGGTCAATGCCCATGTCCCCCCCGGCGCGCAGGGTGCGCTGGTGGCGATCGACCGCGACGGCGCGGTGCGGGCGATGATCGGCGGCCGCGACTATGTCAGCTCGATCTACAACCGCGCCACACAGGCAGAGCGCCAGCCGGGATCGGCGTTCAAGCTGTTCGTCTATCTGACCGCGCTCGAGAACGGCATGAAGCCGACCGACACGGTG
>DASTDT010000098.1:0-4378 GCA_035710225.1 Sphingomicrobium sp. | reverse complement strand
CTACTTCATGGATTTAATGGGGATCACCCTCAACGGCCTGTCGCTGCTGGCGCTGAGCCTGGTGGCGGGCGTGCTGGTCGACGATGCGATCGTCGAGATCGAGAACATCGTCAGACACATGCGCATGGGCAAGACCGCCTACCAGGCGTCGATGGACGCGGCCGACGAAATCGGTCTCGCGGTGGTCGCGACGACCATGTCGATCGTTGCCGTGTTCCTGCCCGTCGCGCTTATGCCCGGTCTTTCGGGCCAGTTCTTCCAGAGCTTCGGCTATACGGTCGTCATCGCGGTGTTGATGAGCCTGTTCGTGGCGCGAATGATCACGCCGCTGATCGCGGCCTATTTCCTCAAGGCCCATGGCGTCGCCCCGCACGCTTCGGGCCCGGCGATGGACAAGTATCTCGCCGTCCTAAAATGGTCGCTCGATACCTCGAAGGCCGAGGAATACCGCAGCCGCCACCCCGGCAAACGCGCCCTCATCTGGTCCTGGCTTCGCCATGATCACCGCTGGCGCATGGTCTATGCCGGGCTGGGCGCCTTCATTCTCCAGATCGTCCTGTTCGCGACCTTGTCGATGTCGTTCCAGCCGCCGCTGAACCTCGACTTCAGCCGGGTCCGCATCGGCATGGCACCCGGCTCGACCGTCGCCCAGGCGTCGGATCTCGCCAACCGCACGGCGCAAATCTTCGAGGATCACCCCGCGGTCGACCGCGTGTTCCAGCGCGTGTTCACCGGTGCCGCCTTCCTCAACATCGTGCTCAAGAAGGACCGCGAGATCACCTCGACGGAGTTCGAACGCAGTCTCGCGCCCAAGCTTGCCGAAATCCCCGATGCCCAGGTCAATTTCATGAGCCAGGGCGGTGGCGGACCGGGCAGCGGCGGCCGCGACATGGTGCTCTATCTGGGAAGCCCCGACCCGATTCTGCTCCAGCAGACGGCGAACAAGATTGCCGACGAGATGGAGGGGGTGTCGCAACTCGTCGCCCCGCGCGTGGTGGGCGACCTCGCCCGACCCGAAATCATCGTCAAGCCGCGCTTCGACCTCGCCGCCGACCTTGGCGTGACGACCACCGCGCTGAGCCAGACGATCCGCATCGCAACGCTTGGCGACATTGCCCAGAACAGCGCCAAATTCTCGCTCGCCGACCGCCAGGTGCCGATCACGGTTTCGCTGTCGGAAGAATCGCGGCGCGACCTGTCGGTCCTCGAGAACCTGCCCGTGCCGACCTCCAGCGGGGGCTCGGTGCCCTTGAAATCGGTCGCCGAGATTGGCTTCGGCGCCGGTCCGTCGGCGGTCCAGCGCACCAACCAGGTGCGGCGCATCGCGGTCGGCGCCGACCTCGCTCCGGGCCTGGTGTCGGGCGATGTCTGGCCGGTCATCAACAAGCTGCCGACGGTCGCCAAGCTGCCTGACGGAGTCCAGAAGCTCGAGCTCGGCGACAGCAAGTGGCAGGCCGAGCTGGTGTTCTACTTCTTCATCGCGCTCGGCGCCGGCGTGCTGCTGGTGTTCGCGGTGCTGGTGCTGCTCTACCGCCGCTTCCTGTCGCCGTTCGTCAACATGGGCTCGCTGCTGCTGGCGCCATTGGGCGCGGGCATCGGCCTGCACCTCGCCGGCCAGCCGATCTCGCTGCCGGTGTTCATCGGCATCCTCATGCTGTTCGGAATCGTCGCCAAGAACTCGATCCTGCTGATCGATTTCGCGGTCGAGATGATGGACCACGGAATGGAGAAGAACGAGGCGATCTACGAAGCCGGCCACAAGCGCGCCCAGCCGATCGTCATGACCACCGTGGCGATGGTCGCGGGCATGGTCCCGATCGCCTTGTCGCTGACCGGCGACGGCAGCTGGCGAGCGCCGATGGGGGTCACCGTCATTGGCGGCCTCATTTTCTCGACCATCCTCACCTTGCTGCTGGTGCCGGCCTATTTCTCGATCGCGGTCGATATCGAAAGGTGGATCGGGGCAAGGTTCAGCCGGCTCATGGACAACGGCGAGGAGCATGCGCCGATGCGGGGCCCGGTCCCGGCCGAATGAGCCCTGCGGCGGGCGTGACATGCGCCCGCCGGACGCTAGGGTAAGAAGCGTGACCCGCGCCGTGCCCCTCGCCCGCTTCAACCCGGCCCAACCCGGCGCGCGCGGAATGAAGGTCGCCGCCACCGGCCTGCTGGTGGCGATGGCGGCCACATATTTCGCCGCGCGCGGCCTCGAGCCCGCCTACCCCTGGCTCGGCTGGGTCAAGGCGTTCGCGGAGGCCGGAATGGTTGGCGGCCTCGCCGACTGGTTTGCGGTCACCGCCTTGTTCCGCCATCCGCTCGGCCTGCCGATTCCGCATACCGCGATCATCCCGCGCAACAAGGACCGCATCGGCGACACGCTCGCCAATTTCCTCAGGTCCAACTTCCTCATCGCGCCGGTCGTCGCTCGGCGCATGCGTGGGCTCGACCTGGCCGGCGTCGCCGGCCGATTCCTGCAGGCACCGCAGGGCGAGGAGAACCGCATCCGCCAGGGCGCCAGCCGGCTGATCGCCGATATTTTCGAAGGCCTCGACGACGAGCGGCTGGGCGGCCTCGTCAAGAGCTCGATCGCCACCCGGGTGCGCAAGATGGAGGTGTCGCCGCTGCTCGGCGCGGCGCTCGCCTCGTCGATCAACGAGGACCGTCACGTGCCGATGCTGGAGGCTGCGATCCGCTGGACCGCGCGCGCCCTCGACGCCAACGAGAGCCTCATTCGCGACATGGTCAAGAAGCGCACCAACTGGGTCCTCAAACTGGCCGGAATCGACACCCGGATCGGCGATTCGATCATCGAAGGCATGCGCAAGCTGACGGTCGAGATGCACACCGACCCGGGCCATCCGGTGAGGGTGCGGATCGAACAGGCGCTGGCCGACCTCGCCAACGACCTCCAGACCAATCCCGACACGCGCGCGCGGGTCGAAGAGTGGAAGAACCAGCTGCTCGACAATCGCTCGGTCGGGCTGTGGATGGACGCCTTGTGGGAGCGCGCCCGCGAGGCGGTCATCAAGGCGGCGCGCAATCCCGACGCGGCGCTCGCCGGTAAGCTTGGCGACGTCCTGAAATCGATGGGCCAGAGCCTCGAAAAGGACGAGCGCATCCGCGCCGCCATCAACCAGTTCGCGCGCCGTGCCGTAGCCGGCCTGGCGGCAAGCTACGGAAGCTCGATCGTCAAGCTGGTCAGCGACACGGTTCGCGGCTGGGACGCGCGGACGATCACCGACCGGCTCGAGAGCGCCGTCGGCCGAGATCTCCAGTACATCCGCATCAACGGCACATTGGTCGGCGGCAGCGTCGGACTCCTCCTCCACGCCATCGACGCGCTTTGAGCGTTGCGCGGGGCGCGTTTTCGCGCTTCGGTGTGCGGACGCCAAAGGGGGACTCCACCATGACCGCTCGCCTGCTGCTGACCTGTGCCGCTTTCGCGCTTACCGCGCCCGCCATCGCCCAGTCGCCGCCGGCGGCGCAGACTGTCGTCATTCACGCGGGTACCCTGTTCGCCGAGCCGGGCCGGGCGCCGCTGCGCAACGCCACCGTTGTCGTCCGCGGCCGAACCATCGAATCGGTGCAGAGCGGATTCATCGACATGCCGGGCGCGCGGGTCGTCGACCTTCGAACCGCGACCGTCATGCCCGGCCTGATTGACGCCCATGTCCACCTCATCGGCCTCGACGACCGGCTCCAGCGCAGGCTGCTCGAAACCACGCGCGACAATGAGGACGAGGCCTATACCGGCGTCATCAATGCCCGGAAGACCCTGCTCGCGGGCTTCACCACGGTACGTGACCTCGGCGCGGAGCCCAAGACCATCACCTCGCTGCGCGACGCAATCAATGCCGGCCAGTTCGCCGGCCCGACCATCCTAGCCGCCGCCGCCGGGGTGGCGGTGACCGGCGGCCACGGCGACGTAAACCTCGTCAGCCGCGACCTTGAAAGCGTGCTCAAGCCGCGCGCGACCCATATCTGCGACGGTCCCGACGATTGCCGCCGCGCCACCCGCGAGCAGATTTCGGAAGGGGCCGACGTCATCAAGCTGAAGGCGTCCGGCGGAGTGCTGAGCAATGTCCCCGGCGGCCTCGCCCAGCAGATGATGGACGACGAGCTTCGCGCGGTGGTCGTCACCGCCAAGACCTTCGGCCGCAAGGTCGCCGCCCACGCCCACGGAGTCGACGGGGTCAACGCCGCGCTTCGTGCCGGGGTCGATTCGATCGAGCACGGCACGTTCACCAACGACGAGACCTTCCGCCTCTACAAGCAGACCGGCGCCTGGTACGTGCCGACCCTGCTTGCCCCGGCGGCGGCGCTCGCCGACGGCCAGCGTGGGGCGCTCACCCCGGCGCAGTTCGAGAAGGCCCGTGCAGCC
>DASTDT010000097.1:0-16947 GCA_035710225.1 Sphingomicrobium sp. | reverse complement strand
ATTCCGCCCGACGCGGCGAGGGTCGTGGCGATGACCTGGCCGCTACCCTGGCCGGCCGCGGCGTTGGTCGCGGTCGAGTTGGTCATCATCCCGCAGTCCATGTTGATCGTCGCGTTGCCGGTGGCCTGGATCCCGGTCTTGCTGTTGTTCTGCAGGCTGAGCACGCAGAACTCGCCCGCGCTGCCGATGGTCGCGGCCCGTGCCGTCGCCCGGATCAGCGGGGCCGAGGTCATGAACATCGAGCTGAACGACAGCGGCCGCTTGACCGCCAGCTGGACATCGACCTGGTTCCTGGTCGTGCCCGCGTCGGCCGGGTAGCTGACGATCGGATAGCCCGCTTCCAGCGCGATATTGGTATGCTCGTTGATGGTGAGGTCGTGGTTGACAGCGACCAGCGTATTGTCGGTCGCACCCTCATTGGCCTGGCGGTCATACACTCCGGCGATTGCCGCCGAGTCCGCCGCGCGCTGAAGCTGGCGCTTCCACAGCGCCCATTGGATGGTGTCGGTGGCAAGGCCGGCCGAGCCAAGCAGCAGCGGCAGAGCGGCAGCCGCGATGATCAGCGAATTGCCGCGCTTGTCTTCCCAGATTTCGCGGAAAATATTGCGCATGTTTGTCCCCGCTCGAGCGATCTCTTGCGCCTTCGTCTATCCAATCAGGGTGAGCGAAACGTTCAGCGGCATGGTTGACGAGAACCTAACCATGTCTCCGGACCGGCTATTGTCGCCGCTGCGTCTTATTCCTATAATACACCAAGGAAGAACTTCTCAGGTCTTGCGCGGCCGGGCCGCCGCGTTCAGGCTTGTTGCGACATCAGGCCCGGAGATGCGACGACATGGCGACCCAGCAGCCGACCGAGACGACCACCAAGATCAAGCTCGAGCCGCCGGCCGCGCTCCAGCCGATCACGGTCCAGGAAGCTTCGGGCCTGGTCCCCTTGAAAAGCGACGAGACCAGCGAGCTCGACTCCAAGGTCGCCAAGTTCGTCGAGGAGCTTGCCGCGCTCGATTCCAACAGTCCCGACTTCGGCAAGAAGGTCGACCAGCTGACCGCCATGGGCAGGAAGGAAATCGCCGAGGCGGCCGGCGCCTCCAACCGCTTCCTCGACCGCCCGGTCAAGGCGATCGACAGCGACACCGGCATCGGCGCCGACCTCACCGAGCTTCGCCGTACGGTGGAAGCCCTCGACCCCAAGGAAGCCGGGCGCGGCATGACCACCCGCAAGTTCCTCGGGATCATTCCGTTCGGCAACAAGATCAACAACTACTTCGACAAGTACCGCTCCAGCCAGACGCACATCAGCGCCATCCTGAACCGCCTCGCCAACGGCAAGGACGAGCTATTGATGGACAATGCGGCGATCGACACCGAGCGCACCAATCTGTGGAAGACGATGCACCGGCTCGAGCAGATGATCCACATCTCCAAGAGCCTCGACAAGCAGCTCGAGGACAAGGCGAACGAGCTCGACGCGACCGAGCCGGCTAAGGCCAAGGCGATCCGCGAAAGCGCCCTGTTCTACACGCGCCAGCGGACCACCGACTTGCTCACCCAGATGGCGGTGACGGTCCAGGGCTATCTCGCCCTCGACCTCGTCAAGAAGAACAATGTCGAGCTGGTGAAGGGCGTCGACCGCGCCTCGACCACCACCGTCGCCGCGCTTCGCACCGCCGTCACCGTCGCCCAGGCGCTTTCGAACCAGAAGCTGGTGCTGGAGCAGATCGGCGCGCTTAACACCACCACCGCGGGCATGATCGACACCACCGGCGAATTGCTCAAGCACCAGACCGGCGCGATCCATGAGCAGGCGGCTTCCTCGACCATCCCGCTCGAGACGCTCCAGCGCGCGTTCCAGAACATTTACGACACGATGGACCAGATCGACGCATTCAAGCTGGCTGCCCTCTCCAACATGAAGCAGACGGTCGAGACGCTCGGCAACGAGGTGCAGAAGTCGAAGGGCTATATCGCCCGCGCCGAGGGCGTCGCACAGGGCAAGCTGACCAACCAGAGCTCGCCGTTCGAACCCATTGAGAGCCGTATCTGAAGCCGATGATTCCGCAGAAGGTCACCAACACGATCGATCACGCTAACGCGGTGTTCGCGCGGCTCGACGAGCGCGACGGCGCGGTTCGCGCCGCCGCCACGCGCGAGCGTGCGCGGCTCAATGCCGGCCTTGTCACCACCGCCAAGAGGGTGGCGATCGCGGTCGGGCTGATCAGCCTGGTCACCGTCGGCCTCGGCCTCATCATTCCGATCGGAATGTTCGGCTTTCTCGCCGCGGTCGGGATCGCCATCGCCGTGGCGACAATGCTGGTGTTCGGGTCGGCCCGCCCGGCAGCGCTGCCGACAGTCCCGGCCGACCTGCCCAATGCGCAGATGGTGCAGCGCTTCGACAGCTACATCTACCGCACCCGGGCGATGCTCCCGGCCCCCGCCCAGGCGGAGGTCGACGCCATGTCGGCGATGCTCCCGTCGCTCCGCCAGACGCTCGAGCGGGTGCCCGACCTCGATCCGAACGCGCAGGACGCGCGGCGGCTGATGGCCAAGCATTTGCCGGGGCTGATCGACAGCTACGCGCACGTCCCCGCCCCCTACCGCGCCCGCGCCGAGGAGGATGGAACCAGCGCCGACGACCGCCTGGTGGAGGCGCTCGCCGCCAGCCGCCAGGCCTTGAAGGACATCGGCGACAAGCTCGCCCGCGACCACCTCGACAAGTTCGAGACCCAGGGCCGCTTCATCGAGAATCGCTACAAGGACCCAGCCTCGTTCGATCGCCCGGGGGGCGATCGATAAGAACGGCACGGTCAACCGATCCATTCCTCCCGGCGAATTCGTAGGGAGGAAATTAGGTCACTTGGTGGAGGAAACCACCCGGTCGAGGCGATCGCGTGCGACAGCATCCGGAGCCGCAGGCAGTTCGGCCGAGTCCGGCGCTGGTTGGACCGTCTCGGTGGTTGTGTCGACGCTGCTGATCTCATCATCTTCGCCAGCCACCACGATTGTCTCGTGGCCGTCGGCGTCCTTCAAGCGCAAGATTCGGCGATTCTGAACGCTGCGCCAGCCGACGGCCACGATGATTGCGAACACCGCGAGGCCGAAGAGAATAGCCATGGAGCTTGATGCTGACTCGGTCACTTGGATTTGCTCCTTGTGAGTACTGGGACAGCGCATAAATGATTGAAAAGGTTAAAGTGGCGTATGCAAGACCGAGGGGCATCGACGCGTTAGTCCCGATCAGCCGACGACTCCCGCCGCCCTCAACTGCGCCAACTCCTCCTCGCCCAGCCATTCGCCCAGCAGATCGCCATGCTCGCCCAGCCGCGGCGGCGGCAGGTCGCTGTCCTGGCGATCGCCATCGATCCTCAGCGGCGAGCCGACCACGGGCACGCCGCCGATGTCGCGCCTCATGCCGCGGTGCACGGCCTGCGGGTCGCCGAGCGCCTGGCTGACGCTGTTGATCGGCCCGGCCGGTATGCCCGCCGCTTCCAGCGCATCCAGCCACTGAGCGGCGCTCTTCCGGGCGATGATCGCAGCGATCAGGGGCACCAGCTCATTGCGATTGGCCACCCGCGCGGGATTGGTCGCAAAGCGCTCCTCGCCGGCCCACTCGCGGTGGCCCAAAAGCTCCGCCAGTTTGGCGAACTGACGATCGTTGCCGACCGCTACGATGATCGCCTGGTCGGCCGCCGCGAACGGCTGATACGGCACGATATTGGGATGTGCGGCACCCTGCCGCACCGGGTCGCGGCCGCTGACCAGCGCATTGGACGCCTGGTTGGCAAGCATCGCCAGCTGGACGTCGAACAGGGCCAGGTCGATGGTCGCGCCCTCGCCGCTCGCCTCGCGCCGGTAGAGCGCGGCGAGAATGGCGTTGGCGGCGTACATGCCGGTGAACAGGTCGGCGACGGCTACCCCGGCCCGTACCGGCCCGCCGCCCGGTTCGCCGTCGGGTAGGCCGGTCAGGCTCATCAGCCCGCCCATGCCCTGGATGATATAATCATAGCCGGCGCGGGCCGAATAAGGCCCGTCCTGGCCGAAGCCGGTGACCGAGACATAGATGAGCCGCGGATTGGCGGCACGCAGGCTGTCGGCGTCGAGGCCGTATTTCTTCAGGCCGCCGACGCGGAAGTTTTCGACCACCACGTCGCAATCGGCGGCCATCCTGCGGATCAACGCCGCGCCGTCGGGATCGGCGAGATCGATCGCCACCGATTTCTTGCCGCGGTTGGCGGCGAGGAAATAGGCGGCGACAGTCTCGCCCTCTCGCTCCAACCATGGCGGGCCCCAGTGGCGCGTGTCGTCGCCCTCGCCCGGCTTCTCCACCTTGATCACCTCGGCTCCCAGATCGGCCAGGAGCTGAGTCGCCCACGGCCCCGCCAGCACCCGGCTGAGGTCGAGCACGCGGATGCCGGCGAGCGGGGTCATGCGCGGCGGCGCCCCAAGGAAAATAGCGTTTTGCGGTCGGCCAGCACTGCCTGCGCCGCATTATGTCCGGGCGCGCCGGTCACGCCGCCTCCGGGATGCGCGCCCGAGCCGCACAAATAGAGCCCGTCGAGCGGCATCCGGTAATCGGCAAAACCGATCATCGGCCGGGCGCTGAACAATTGGTCGAGGGTCATCTTGCCGTGGAAGATGTCCCCGCCGATCAGCCCGAAGCGGCGCTCGAGGTCGAGCGGCGAATGGATCTGGCGGGCGATGACCGAACTCGCAAACCCCGGCGCGTGCGCGTCGACGGTGGCGATGACGGCGTCGGCCGCCGCCTCGCGCTCGTCGTCCCATGACCGCCCGCCCGGAAGCTTGTAGCGGAAATGCTGGCAGAACAGGCTGGCCACATGCTTGCCGCGCGGCGCCAGGCTCTTGTCGAGGGTCGTCGGGATCAGCATCTCGACGACCGGCTGCGGCGACCAGCCTTTGGTCCCCGCGTCGTGAAAGGCGCGGTCCATGTAAGCCATGGACGGAGCAATGATGATGCCCGCCGTCAGATGGTTGCCGCGTCCCGGCAAGGCCTTGAAATTGGGCAGTTTATCGAGTGCGACATTCATCCGGAAGGCGGCGCTTTCGCAGCTCCACTGGGCGAAATGCTCGCGCGCTTTCAAATCGACCGCAGTCTCCGGCACCAGCCGCTCGAACAGCAGCCGCGGGTTGACCCCGGCGATAACGCTCCCCGCCTTGTACTGCTTGCCGCCGGCGACAACGCCCGCCGCCCTGCCCTTGTCGACGATGACTTCGCTCACCGGCGAATTGAGGACGATATCCACCCCCGCCTCGCGGCACGCCTTGGCCATTGCCTGGGTGATCGCGCCCATCCCGCCAATCGCGTGGCCCCACGCGCCCGGCACTCCGGCCGCCTCACCGAACAAATGGTGGAGCAGCACATAGGCCGTTCCCGGCGTGTAGGGCGAAGCGTAATTGCCCACGATCCCGTCGAACGCGAACAAGGCCTTGGCCAGCTCGCCCTCGAAAAAACGGTCGAGGATGTCGCCCGCGCTCTTGGTTGCAAATTGATGGACAGTGCGCACCTCGTCGGTTGTGAGGCCGATGAGGTCCTTGCCCAGGGCGGCCAGCGCCGGAAGGCCGCGCAGTCCCGCCCCGGCGCCCGGAGGGGCTTTGAGGATCCATTTCCTGACCAGTGCGACGACCGTCTCTAGTTCTGCATTGTAGCGGTCGAGAGCGGCGCCGTCGGCGGCGTGGTGCCGGGCCAGCTCGCGGCGGGTCAGCCCGTCGCGGCCGGCGAGCAGGTAGCGGCCGTCCGGGGCGGGCAGGAAATTGTCGGTCTTGCGCAGCACCACCTTCAGCCCGTGCCGCTCGAGCGCCATGTCGCGGATCACCTTGGGCTGCAGCAGCGACACGGTGTAGGCGGCCGCGCTGTTGCGGAAGCCGGGATGGAACTCGTCGGTCACCGCGGCCCCGCCAACCGTCTCCGCGGCTTCGAGGATGGTGACCTTGAGGCCCTTTCGGGCGAGATAGAAGGCGCAGGTCAGGCCGTTGTGGCCGGCGCCGATGACGACGGCATTGTTGTCCGGCATCGGCATCACCGCATCAGTACCAGCTCTTCGGCCATCGTCGGGTGGAGCGCGACGGTCGAGTCGAAATCCGCCTTCTTGAGCCGCGCCTTGACCGCGATTGCCGCCACCTGGAGCAGCTCCGGCGCATCGGGCCCGATCATGTGCACGCCGACCACTTCGTCGGTCGCCCCGTCGACCACCAGCTTGTAGAGCGACCGTTCGTTGCGCCCCGCCAGCACGTTCTTCATCGGCCGGAAGTCGGACGTGTAGACACGCACCGAGCCGAGCGCGTTGCGCGCTTCGCCCTCGGTCATGCCGACCCCGGCTAGCGGCGGGTGGCTGAACACCGCGCTGGGGATCGCGCGATAGTCCACTTCCGCCGGAATTCCGCCAAATTCGCGGTCGGCGAACGCCTGCCCCTCACGGATCGCGACCGGGGTCAGCTGCACCCGGTCGGTAACGTCGCCGATCGCCCATATGGTACTTGCAGTGGTACGCGAATGCTCGTCGACCTTGACCTGCCCATTGTCGCCAAGCTCGACACCCGCCGTTTCCAGCCCAAGCCCTTCCGTGTTCGGCAGCCTGCCAGTCGCGAACAGCACCGCATCCGCTTCCATGTCGTCGCAACCGCTCATCGACAGGTTGAGCGCTCCGCTGCCGAGCTTCTCGATCCGGTTGAACATCGCGTTGAATCGGAACTGGATGCCCTTGGCGAGCGAGATCTGAAGCAAGCGGTCGCGAATCTGCTCGTCATAGCCGCGAAGCAGCACGTCGGAGCGATTGACGATCGTCACCTGGCTCCCGAACTGGTGGAAGATGCCGGCGAATTCATTGGCGATGTAGCCGCCGCCGACGATTACTACCCGGCCCGGCAGCTGCTCCATCAGGAACACCTCGTTCGAGCTCATGGCATGTTCGATGCCGTCGATAGGCGGCATGTGCGGACGGGCGCCGGTGGCGATCAGGATCCTGGCCGCGGCGACTTCGCGGCCCGAAGCCAGGCGGACCGTGTTGGGACCGGTCAGGACGGCCCGCTCGTCGACGATGGTCACGTCATGATTGGTCAGTGTCTGGCGATACAGCCCCTCCAACCGATCCACCTCGGCCAGCACATTGTCGCGCAGCACCGGCCAGTCGAAGTGGCACTGGGTGATGTCCCAGCCGAACATCGCTGCGTCGTTCAAGTCCTCGGCGAAATGGGCGCCATAGACCAGTAGCTTCTTCGGCACGCAGCCGCGAATGACGCAGGTTCCGCCGACTCGAAACTCCTCGGCAATGGCCACCTTGGCGCCGTGCGCGGCCGCCACCCGGGCCGCCCGAACGCCGCCCGATCCGGCGCCGATGACGAACAGGTCGAAGTCGCTCACAGTCCCGCTTTCTCGATCAGCCGGCGGGTCGAGGGGTCGAAGCCGGCGGCACGCTCGGGGTCATCGAGCTCCTGCGCGAGTCGCTTGCCCAGCTCCACTCCAAATTGGTCGAATGGGTTGATCCCGAGCAGCGCCGCTGCGGTAAACGTTCGATGCTCGTAAAAGGCGAGCAGGGCGCCAAGTGTTCTGGGGTCGAGCCGCTCCAGCAGGATCGTCGCCGATGGCCGGTTGCCGGCGAACGCACGATATGGCTCTTCCGCCGCTTCGCCGACCATCAACGCCGCGCCCTGGGCGAAGCAGTTAAGCAAGAGCGCGCGGTGATGGGCCGGGTCCTGGTCGTCACCGCGCTCGATCACGGCGAGGAACTCGACCGGCACCAAATGGGTGCCCTGGTGGAGCAGCTGGAACACAGCGTGCTGGGCATCGGTGCCGGTTCCGCCCCAGGTGATCGCCGCGCTCGGCCCGCTCAGTGGCTCGCCCTCGGCGGTGACCGACTTGCCGTTCGATTCCATCTCGAGCTGCTGGAGGTAGGACGGCAGCAGCCGCAGCCGCTCGTCATAGGCGAATACCGCGCGGGTCTCCGCGCCAAGTCTGCGCGTGTATAAAAGGTCGGCGAATGCCGCCAGCATCGGCGCATTCTCGGCCGCCGGGGTCAGCCGGAAATGACGGTCCATCGCCGCCGCGCCCTCTAGCAGCTCCTCGAACACTTCCCAGCCGAGCGCCAGCGCCGCCGAGAAGCCGACCGAAGACCAAAGCGAATAGCGTCCGCCGACACCCTCGTCGAACGGCAGAATCCGGGTCTCGTCGATCCCGAACGCCAGGGCCGCCTCGGGATTGGCGGTGATCGCGACGACCCGGCCGAACGGATCGGCGACCCCCGCTTCGCTCATCCACTTAAGTGCCGCCTCGAGGTTCATCAGCGTCTCGGCAGTGGTGAAGGTCTTGCTGACCGCGCACACCAGCGTCGCCTCCGGATCCAGCGGGTCGGTGGCATCCTCTACCGCCTGTCCGTCGATGTTCGACAGGATGCTGACCCCGACGTTGCCGGTCGCCCGGCCGAGCGAATCGAGCAGCAGCTCGGGCCCCAGCGCCGAGCCGCCGATGCCGATGTGAAGGATCCCGCTGACGTCGCCGAATGCGCCGCCCTCGATGGCGTCGATCAGCGATCGCATCCGCTGGTGGCGGGTGGCGGCGGTCGCGACATGGCCAGGATCGCCCTGGCCGCGCTCGGCGACATGAGTCGCGGCTCGGCCTTCGGTGGCGTTGACGATCTCGCCGGAAAACAGGGCCTCGCGCTTCCTGGCGAAGCCCTGCGCCTCGGCGATCGCCGCAAAGGCGGCCAGCGCGGGCTGGTCGAGGTGGGTCTTGGACCAGTCGAAACGAAGATCGGCGACATCCACCGACAATCGCCGGGCCCGATCGGGATCCTCCGCGAACAGCGTTGTCAGCGGCTTGACGGGGAGGTCCTTGAGCGCTGCGAACGGGTCGGAAGCCTTGGGCATCGCGCAGCTCTTAAGCGGCCGCGCGGCAAATGCCAGCCTTGACCTTGCTGCCGCGCGGCGGACACAGGGCCGGGAATGCACAAGCGAAAGCGCCCAACCACCGATCGCGCAGGGAGCGGCGCGGGCCCGGCATTGCTTGGCGCGCTACGCTTCATCGCGCTTCTGGCGCTCGCCGCATGGGCGCTTCGGAGCCTGGTCGTCGCCCCCTTCACCATCCCTACCGGCTCGATGATGCCGACCATCCTTCCGGGCGACTATCTGTTCGTCTCCAAATGGCCCTACGGTTATTCGCGATTCAGCTTTCCGGCCCAGATCCCGTCCTTCGCCGGCCGATTTCCGGCTCGGCTGCCCGAACGCGGCGATGTCGTCATTTTCAAGCACCCGGGCGCCGAGCCGACCGATTGGGTCAAGAGGGTAATCGGCCTGCCGGGCGACCGAGTCGAACTTCGCGCCGGGATCCTGGTTCTCAACGGCCGGCCCGTGCCCCGCCACCAACGCGCTCCGGTCACTCTTGCGCCGAGCCCGAACCTCGACTGCCCAATCGACGCCGCCGCCGCTTGCCGCTACCCGGCCTTTGTGGAGACCCTGCCAAATGGCCGCAGCTACGTGATTCTCGCTCGCAAGGACGACGCCCAAGGCGACGATTTCGCAGGCGCGACGGTTCCCGCCGGCCATCTGTTCCTGCTCGGCGACAATCGCGACGACAGCGCCGACAGCCGCTTCGCGCTGGCCGACGGCGGGATCGGAATGGTGCCGGTGGAGCGGTTGGTCGGCCGCGCCGCCTTCGCTTTCTGGTCGACCGACGGAAGCGCCGATTATCTGCGCCCGTGGACCTGGTTCCAGGCCCTCCGAACGGAGCGCCTCGGCAAGGGCTATCAGCCGTGAACAAGCTGCTCGAATTCCTCGGCTCGGCGATGGGCCATCAGCCGCGCAACGCGCAGCTGTTCGAGCAGGCGCTGACCCACGGCAGCCATGACGGCGACAGCTATGAGCGGCTCGAGTTCCTCGGGGACCGCGTGCTCGGCCTGGTCATCGCAGACTGGCTCTACCAGCGCTTCCCCGACGAGCCCGAGGGCATGATGAGCCGACGCTACAACGCGCTCGTCGCCCGCGAGACCTGCGCCGAAGTCGGCCGGGCGATCGGCGTCCCGGCCGAAATCCGCCTCGGCCGTCAGGCCCGCGAGGATCGCGCGACCGGCAGCGACAATGTCGTCGGCGACGTCGTCGAAGGGCTGATCGGGGCGCTCTACCTCGATGCCGGGCTGGAGAAGGCGGCGGCCTTCATCCGCTTCCAATGGGCGCCGTTCCTCGACAGCCAGCGCCAGGCCCCGATGCACCCCAAGTCGACCCTTCAGGAGCTCGCGGCGGCCAGGAACTGGGGGATTCCGGTCTACGAAATGCTCGGCCGCTCCGGCGCGCACCATGCGCCGACGTTTCGGGTACGGGTCTCGGTTCGCGGCGGCGGCGAGGCCGAGGCCGAGGGACCCTCCAAGCAGGACGCCGAAACCGCCGCCGCCGCGGCGTTGCTGGAGACGTTGGCATCCTCTCAGAATCGGAAAAATCAATGACCGAGGCCACCGTCCCAACCCGCTGCGGCCTCGTCGCCGTCATCGGCGCGCCAAACGCCGGCAAGTCGACGCTGGTCAATGCGCTGGTTGGGCAGAAGGTCGCGATCGTCAGCCCCAAGGCGCAGACCACGCGCGCGCGCCTGATGGGGATCGCCATCGCCGGCGAGTCCCAAATGCTGCTGGTCGACACGCCCGGCATTTTCGCGCCGTCGCGACGGCTCGACCGGGCGATGGTCAAGGCGGCGTGGGAAGGCGCCGAGGATTCCGACCGGCTGGTGCTGGTTATCGATTCCGCGGTCCGGCTCGGCGGGAAAGCCGAGCAGGTCATCGCCGGCTTAGAAGGGCGCCGCGAGCCGCTCGTGCTCGTCCTCAACAAGGTCGACCTCGCCAAGAAGCACGAGCTTCTCGGTCTCGCCCAGACGCTGTCCAACCGGCTGGCGCCCGAAGCCGTGTTCATGGTGTCGGCCACGACCGGCGACGGGGTGCCCGAACTCAAGCGCCATCTCGCCGAGGCGATGCCGGTGGGGCCGTGGCATTATCCTGAGGACCAGCTCACCGACGCCACCGACCGAATGGTCGCCGCCGAGTTGACTCGCGAGCAGCTCTACCTCCAGCTCCACGCCGAGCTGCCCTATGCCGCCGCGGTCGTCACCGAAAAATGGGAGGAGCGGTCCGACGGCTCGGCGGCCATCCACCAGCAGATCCTAATCGAGCGCGACAGCCAGAAGGGCATCGTCGTCGGCAAGGGCGGCGCCCGCCTCAAGGCCATCGGCCAGGCCGCGCGCGAAGCCATCGGCGAGCATCTCGGCCGCCGG
This sequence comes from Sphingomicrobium sp., assembly GCA_035710225.1. Lineage (GTDB taxonomy): Bacteria > Pseudomonadota > Alphaproteobacteria > Sphingomonadales > Sphingomonadaceae > Sphingomicrobium. Next base: position 5,687 of record DASTDT010000097.1, on the reverse strand, counting down.
GTCCACCTCTACCTCCACGTCAAGGTCGCCCCACGCTGGAGCGAGGACAAGGGCCTATACGAGGATATCGGGCTGGGCTGGGCGGACTGAGCGGACTCCGCTGTCCTACAGGAAATATGTGAACTTACCGCGCTTGGCCGAGCATCTCCTCGACCCAGGTCGGCACCTCGACTCCCGCCGGCCCGAAACGCCGCTCGTCGAAAAAGATGCTTCCCTGGCTCGGCTCGAGGTTGATCTCCAGGCAGCGGGCACCGCGGTAGCGCGCGGTCTGGACGAAGCCCGCTGCGGGATAGACCGCGCCCGAGGTGCCGATCGACACGAACAGGTCGCAGTCCAACAGCGCCGCGTCGATCCGCTCCATCTCGTACGGCATCTCGCCGAACCACACGATGTCGGGACGGACCTGTCCGACGCTCGCGCACGACGGACACTCGGCTCGGGCGCCCATCGCGCCCTTCCACCCATGGCGCTCGCCGCACGCCAGGCACCATCCGCTCTTCAGCTCGCCATGCATGTGCAGCAGGCGCCGGGCCCCCGCCCGCTCATGCAGGTCGTCGACATTCTGGGTGACGATCAAAAGCTCACCCGGCCACTCGGCGTCGAGCCGTGCCAATGCGCGGTGCGCGGCATTGGGCTCGACCTCTCCCAAACTCGCCCGCCGCGAATCGTAAAAGCGGTGGACCAGGGTCGGGTCGCGCTGGAACGCCTCGGGTGTCGCGACATCCTCGACACGATGGTCTTCCCACAGGCCATCTGCAGCGCGGAACGTGTTGAGCCCACTCTCGGCGCTCACGCCCGCACCGGTGAGGATCACGATATTTTGTTGGTCGCCATGCAACTCGTTGACACTCCTGTCAGTTATGACACCATCACACCATGACCGCCACCACGTTCCATTATTCGATCGGCATCCGCGCTGACGACATCGACCACATGGGGCATGTCAACAACAGCGTGTATTTGAAGTGGGTTCAGGACGCGGTCGTGCGGTTCTGGGAAACCGCCGCCCCGCCCGAGGCGGTCGCCCGGCACCTGTGGATCGCTCTCCAGCACGACATCAAGTATCTCCGTCCGACTTTCCTCGAGGACATCGTCGTCGCCGACGTTATCGCCGAGCGGGTCGCCGGCGCACGGGCGATGTTCACCACCATCATCCGGCGCGGCGAGGAGGTGCTGGCCGAGGTCAAGTCGACCTGGTGCTGCCTCGATTCGGTGACTCACCGGCCAGCCCGCCTGGCCGTCGACGTTGCCCGGCGATTCCTGCCTGATCTCTAGGCCTGCCCGAATCCGGGTCGGGATCGGCGGCTGGAGCTATCCGCCGTGGCGCGGCACCTTCTACCCACCCGGCCTGCCGCAGTCGCGCGAGCTCGAATATGCTTCCCGGCAGCTCGGCGCCATCGAGATCAACTCGACCTTCTACAGCCGCCAGTCGCCGGCCAGCTGGCAGAATTGGGCCGACTCGGTTCCGGACGACTTCGTCTTCTCGCTGCGCGCCTCGCGATTTTGCGTAACCCGTCCAAGGCTGGCCGACGCCGGCGAGGGGATTGGCAATTTCTACGCGCAGGGGGTCGAGCGCCTCGACGGCCGGCTTGGACCGACTTTGTGGATGCTGGCGGCTAGGCGCAAGTTCGACCGCGAAGACATTGCCGCCTTCCTCGGCTTGCTGCCGGCGAAGCTCGGCGACATTCCCCTTCGCCACGCTATCGAACCGCGCCACGAAAGCTTTCGCGATCCTGCCTTCATCGACCTGTGCCGAGATCATGGGGTGGCGGTGGTGTTCGGCGACGACGACGACTTGCCCTGCATCGATGCCGACACCACCGATTTTCGCTACGCGCGACTGCAGCGAATGCGCGAAGACTTGCCGACAGGCTATGATTCGTCCTCGCTCGACCGTTTCGCGAAGTTATCGGAAGGCTGGCGCAAAGCCGAACGCGACGTCTTCATGTTCATGATCAACGGCGCCAAGCTGCGCGCACCCTCGGCCGCGCTCGCGCTTCAGCTTCGGCTTGGAAATCAGCGCGGCGCAGCCTAATCGGGCAAGCATGCGCACCGACCAGCAACCGATCCGCGTCGCCCTTTTCGCGCCGGAAGGCCGAATGGGCCGGGCAATTGCCGAGGTGGCCGCGGGGAACCCGGCCTTTTCCCTCGACCAGGATCATGGCGACGTGCTGGTCGATTTTTCCTCGCCCGACGGTCTGCGGACAAGCATCGACCGCGCCGTCAGCGCAGGTATTCCGCTGCTGGTCGGAACGACCGGCCTGAGCGAAGGCCACCACGCGCTGATTGCCGACGCGGCGGAGATCGTCGCCATACTGAAGGCTCCGAACACTTCGCTGGGGATCGCCCTGCTTGAGGATCTGACCGAGCGGGCCGCACAGGCGCTCGCCGCCGAACAATGGGACGTCGAGATCGTAGAGGCGCACCACCGCGACAAGGCGGACGCACCATCGGGCACCGCGCTCCACCTCGGCAGCGCCGTCGAGCGCGGCCGCGACATGGACGCCAAGGAAGAGATCGGCCGATCCGGCATCGGCCTTTCCCGCGAGATTGGAAGCATCGGCTATGCGGCAGTCCGCGGGGGCACGGTGGCCGGCGACCATGATGTGCTTTTCCTCGGCCCCGAAGAGCGGGTGGTGCTCTCGCATCGGGCCGAAAGCCGCGCCATCTTCGCGCGCGGCGCTCTCGCTGGGGCGCGCTTCCTGGTCGGCAAGCCGGCCGGCCTTTATTCGATGCGGGACGTCATCGGGGGGCAATGAACAGGGCCGCCGCGTTCGAATTCTACCGCCGACTGGCCGAAGCCAATCCGTCGCCCGAAACTGAGCTCGAATATGTGAACCCCTACACGCTGCTGGTGGCCGTAGCGCTCAGCGCCCAAGCGACCGATGTCAGCGTCAACAAGGCCACGCGCGCTTTGTTTGCCAAGGTGACGACCCCGCAGGCCATGCTCGACCTGGGGGAAGAGGCTCTGCGCGAGCAGATCAAGACCATCGGCCTGTTCAACACCAAGGCCAGGAACGTCCTCGCCGCCGCGCGCCAATTGGTCGACAAGCACGGCGGCGAAGTGCCGAGGGACCGCGACGCCCTGGAGAAACTGCCTGGGGTCGGCCGCAAGACCGCTAACGTCGTGCTCAACACCGCCTTCGGTGAGCCGCGGATCGCGGTCGACACGCACATCTTCCGGGTCGCCAACCGTACCGGCCTGACCCGCGGCAAGACGCCGCTCGCGGTCGAGCTCAAGCTTGAGAAGGTGACCCCCGAGCCATTCCTGCTCGGCGCCCACCACTGGCTGATCCTCCATGGACGCTACGTCTGCAAGGCGAGGCAGCCGGAATGCTGGCGCTGCCCGGTCGTCGATCTATGCGCCTACAAAGCGAAGGTGCTGACGCCTAGAACCACACCCGCTCGAACCGCTGGCTGAGCCCGGTCAAAAGCTCGTACTGCGACAGGCCCGTCGCGGACGCAGCCGTCGGCAGGTCGTAGTCGAGCGCGACCCAGTCGCCCTCCGTAAGTTCCGGCGCGACCGTGCAATCGAACGCGATCAGATCCATCGACACGCGGCCGACCAACGGCAGCGATTCGCCGCGGAAGCTGACCGAGCCGTTGCCGGCGAAGCAACGCAGATAGCCATCGGCGTAGCCGACATTGGCGATGGCGACGTCGGTATCGTCATCCGCAACCCAGGTCGCGCCATAGCCGACGCTTCCGCCCTTCCGGACCCGCCGCCGCTGGATCACCTCGGCCTCGGGAAAGACGAGCTGAGCGATCCCCGCATCCGCCTCAGCGCGCGGAATTCCGCCGTAAAGCGCCAGCCCCGGCCGGGTCAGGTCGAAGCCATAATCCGGCCCGAGGCAGATGCCGGCGCTGTTGGCGAGCGAATACCGCCGTGCTGGAACCGCTGCGCGAACCGCCCGAAACCGCTCGAGCTGGGCGCGATTGAGCCCGCTTTCCTCATCGGCCGAAGCGAGATGGCTCATCAGCGTGTGAATCTTGAGGCCGTCGAGCAGCCCGATCTCCTCGGCGCGAAGGCCAAGCCGGTTGATTCCGGTGTCGATCATCACGTCGCAGGCGCGTCCCGGCGCGATCGCCTTCCACCGCGCGACCTGCTCCGGCGAATTCAAAACCGGCCGGGCGTGTCCGCCAAGCGCCGCTTCGCCGTCCATCGGACCGACACCGTGCAGCACGCAAAGCGCCGCGCCGTCGGGCATCGGCCCGAGCGCTTCGGCTTCCGCCCAGGTCGATACGAAGAAGTCGCGGCAGCCGGCTTGAACCAGCCGATGTGTCACCTCGATCGCGCCGACGCCGTAGCCGTCGGCCTTGACCGCGGCGCCGGCCGGAGCACCGCCCTGCCGCTGAAGCCAGCGCCAATTGCCGATTAGCGCGTTGGTGTCGAGGCGAAGGCGAAGAGCGCGGTGAGTCACGCTTTTGCCCTAGCCAGCGCCCTCTCCCGCGTCGAGCGCCGCCTTCGCCTTCTCCCACTCGCTTCCGGCGAACCGCTCGACCGAAAGCGCCACCGGCTCGTCGAGGCAGCGAGCATTGACGCTCCAGCAGTCGGGGTGGCTGCGCGGCTGATAGAAGCTTTTCACCCCGCACGTCGCGCAGAACAGATGATCGGCGGCGCGGGTCCCGAAGCGGTAGCTGGTCAATGCCCCTTCCCCGCTCTCCAGCTTGAACCGGTCATGGGGGACGATGATGTGAACGAAGCCGGTCGCCGAGCAGATCGAGCAATCGCAATCTAGCGCCGCCACCGGCGGGTCCGGGAGTTCGCAGCGGAAGCGGACGGCCCGGCAGTGGCAGCCGCCATGCGCGATCACTCGACCGTCACCGACTTGGCAAGGTTGCGCGGCTGGTCGACGTCGGTGCCCTTGGCGACCGCGACATGATAGGCCAGCAACTGCACCGGCACGGCATAGACCAATGGTGCGATCAGCGGGTGGACCTGCGGCATTTCGATCGTCGCCATGCAGCCCTCGCCGGCCTCGGCGATGCCCTTGGCGTCGGAGATAAGGATGATCCGGCCGCCGCGCGCGCGAACCTCCTGCATGTTGCTGACGGTCTTTTCGAACAAGGGTCCCGACGGCGCGATGACGATCACCGGGACAAGGTCGTCGATGAGCGCGATCGGGCCGTGCTTCATCTCGCCGGCGGCATAGCCCTCGGCGTGGATATAGCTGATTTCCTTGAGCTTGAGGGCGCCTTCAAGGGCCATCGGATAATCCGGTCCGCGGCCAAGATAGAGCACGTCGCGCGCCGGCGCGACCAGCGGCGCCAAGGCGGCGATCTCCTCGTCGTGCGAAAGCGCCGCGCTGATCGCCTCCGGCGCCTCGCGCAGGTGCTCGACGATGTCCTTTTCCTCGTCGTCAGAAAGCCGGCCCTTGGCCCGCGCCAGATTGGCCGCGAGCGCGGCCAGCACCGCGAGCTGGCAGGTGAAGGCCTTGGTCGAGGCGACCCCGATTTCCGGCCCGGCATGGGTCGGCAGCAGCAAGTCCGCCTCGCGCGCCATCGAGCTCGTCGGAACGTTGCAGACCACCGCGACCACCTGGCCTTCGGCCCGCGCGTGGCGAAGCGCGGCGAGCGTGTCCGCGGTCTCCCCGCTTTGCGAGATGAACAGCGCAAGCCCACCATGCTCGAGCACCGGCTGGCGATAGCGGAACTCGCTGGCGACATCGATGTCGACCGGCACCCGG
>DASTDT010000096.1:0-4751 GCA_035710225.1 Sphingomicrobium sp. | reverse complement strand
TCGGCCCGCGCGTGGCGAAGCGCGGCGAGCGTGTCCGCGGTCTCCCCGCTTTGCGAGATGAACAGCGCAAGCCCACCATGCTCGAGCACCGGCTGGCGATAGCGGAACTCGCTGGCGACATCGATGTCGACCGGCACCCGGGCGAACTGCTCGAACCAGTATTTGGCGACCATTCCGGCGTAGAAGCTGGTGCCGCAGGCGACAATCGTCACCCGTTCGACGCTGCTGAGGTCGAACTCGATGTCGGGCAGCGCGACCCGGCCTTCCAGCGTCCGCAAATAGCTTTGCAGCGTTTGCGCGACGACCATCGGCTGCTCATTGATCTCCTTGAGCATGAAGTGGCGGTAATTGCCCTTTTCGATGCGCTGCGCCGAGGCGCCGCTCTCGACGATCTCGCGCTCGACCGGCGCGTTCGATCGGTCGAAAATCTCGATCCGCTCGCGGCTGACCACGGCCCAGTCGCCCTCCTCGAGATAGGCGATCTTCTGGGTCAGCGGAGCAAGCGCAAGCGCGTCGGACCCGAGGTAGTTTTCGCCCTGGCCAAAGCCGACGGTCAGGGGCGCCCCCATGCGCGCGCCGATGACGATGTCGGGATGATCCTTGAACAGGAACGCGATGGCAAAAGCGCCGTGAAGCCGCGGCAACACGCTCGCCACCGCCTCCTTCGGCGATGAACCCCGCTCGATCTCGCGCGCGACGAGGTGAGCGACGACTTCGCTGTCGGTCTCGCTAAGAAACTCGCGCCCCTCGGCGAGAAGCTCGTCGCGCAGCGGCTTGAAATTCTCGATGATCCCATTGTGCACAAGCGCGACCGGCCCGGCGATGTGCGGATGGGCATTGTCGACCGTCGGGGCGCCATGCGTCGCCCAGCGCGTATGGGCGATTCCGACGTCGCCGGCGAGCGGGTCGGAATCGAGTTCGCGCTTCAGGTTGTCGAGCTTGCCTTCCGCACGGCGGCGATCGAATTCGCCGCCGCCCACCGTGCAGATTCCGGCGCTGTCATAACCGCGATATTCAAGCCGCCGAAGTCCGTCGAACAATCGCCCGGCGACGGCTTCGCGGCCAACGATCCCGACAATTCCGCACATCTACGCCTTGCCCTTCATCGCTTTCTGGCGTTCGCGAAAGCGCGAGGCCCAGCCCTTCATTCCGCGCTGCTCGCCGCGCGCGACGGCCAGCTCGTCGGCCTCGACATCCTTGGTGATCACGCTTCCCGCGCCGACGATCGCGCCGTCACCGATCGTAACCGGTGCCACCAGTGCGCTGTTCGAACCGATGAACGCACCGGCGCCGATGCGGGTCTGGTATTTCGAGAAACCGTCGTAGTTGCAGGTGATCGTGCCAGCGCCGATATTGGCCCTGGCGCCAATTTCGCTGTCGCCGAGATAGGTCAGGTGGTTGGCCTTGGCGCCCTCGCCCAGCCGCGCCTTCTTGGTCTCGACGAAATTGCCGACCTTGGCGCCGCGCTCCAGCACCGTTCCCGGGCGAAGTCGAGCGAACGGTCCGACCTCGCAGCCGGTGGCGATGGCCGCGCCTTCGATGTGGCTGAAGGCGCGGATAACCGCGCCGTCGGCGATGTTCACGCCGGGGCCGAACACAACGTGCGGCTCGATCGTGCAATCGCGGCCGAGCATTGTGTCGGCGCTGAACCACACGCTTTCGGGATCGATCAGGGTCGCCCCCTGCTCCAGCGCCTGCCACCGCCGGCGGCCCTGCCAGTCCAGTTCCAGCGCGGCCAGCTCGGCGCGGCTGTTGACCCCGGCGGTCTCGAACGGCTCACCCTCAATCGCCACGGGATGGCGACCCTCGTCATGGGCGACGTTGACGACGTCGGGCAGGTAATATTCGTGCGCCGCATTGGCGTTGCCGATCCGGCCGAGCCAGTCGAACAGGTCCCCGGCCCGGGCCGCCAGCATCCCGCTGTTGCATAGCCGAACCGCGCGTTCCTCCGGCGTGGCGTCCTTATGTTCGACCATCCGCGCGATGCGGTCGCCGCCGTCCTCGAGGATGACCCGGCCATAGGTCTTGGTATCGGCGGGCGAGCTGGCCAGCACGACGACCCCGGGATCGTCATCGGCGCCGAGCCGATCGAGCATGCGCTGAAGCGTTTCACGGGTCACGAACGGCGTATCGCCGAACGTCACCAGCACGGCGCCGTCAAAGCCTTCAAGCGCGTCTTTGGCCATGCTGACCGCATGGCCGGTGCCCTTCTGCTCCGCCTGGAGCGCCGTCACCACGCCCGCGCGTCCGCCGATCGCCGTTTCTACCTGCTCGCGGCCCTTGCCGACGACCACCACGACCTGTTGCGCACCCATGCCCTGCACCGTGTCGAGCAAGTGCAGAAGCATCGGCTTTCCGGCGATCGGGTGGAGCACCTTGTGGGTGTCGGAACGCATTCGCGAACCTTGCCCCGCGGCCAGCACGACGACGCAAAATGGGGGCGGCGAGTTCATCGCCGCCCAATGGCATGGGGCATCGACTTATTCCAGAGCGGCGGAGCCGTTCCCGTCAGGCGTTCGAACCGCCGCCGCTCGGCTTCCTCCCGGCCGGCTTGCGGGCGGTCGACTTGCGCGCAGCAGGCTTACGCCGCGTGGTGCTCGCCTTGCGCGTCGCCGCGGCCTTCGTTCCGGCCGCCTTGCGCGCCGGAGCCTTGCGTGCGCCGGTCTTGCGCGACGAACGCGCGGGCGTCGATTTGGCGCGGGATGCACTGCCGGATGAGGAAGACGGCTTGTCGTCGTCATCCGACCACTTGCCGCTGAGCACCCGCTGGGCGGCTTCGGCGACCGCTTCGGCGATCAGCGAGCCGAGCTTGGACGCATTGGTCATCATCGACGTGGCAGCCTGGCTGGCGCTGTCGGCAGCGTCGAGGCCGGCATCGCGGATCGCCTTGCGCGCCTTCGGGCTGGCCGCGATCGCGGCCGCTGCCGCGGTCAAGCCGGCCGCGAGCATTTCGCGGCTCATCGCCGCCTTGGCGATCTTGTCCATCGTTGTCTTGTTCGAGCCACTGCTTTTCTTGGAAGTCGATTTCGCCATCAAAGCCTCCCTGTTACATTCCTGGCTGGAAAGACGACCCAATCAAGGAACGGTTCCGGAATAATCACAAACGCATGCAAAAGTAAGGCCCGCGCCGACGCGCAAAAGTAAGGGGAGCCGCGGCACCACACCGCGGCTCCCCAATACATGGTCAGCGATCGGAGTTCTGACCGGAAAGCTTCCGGACAGCTGGTTAGGCCGTCGCCTCCCGAGCGAACCGTGCCGACCTCTCTGCTGAACCATGAGACATCGGATCACCTCCTTTCGCTGCGTTGAAGCCACCCACAACATGTTGTGGGTCGGATGAGGAAACAAGACTTGTAATGGGATTTTTTGCGGCTAGAATCACGGCCTTCGCGCGCCGCCGGCGCTCACTTCCCCAGCTTGTCGACCTTGGCCTGAAGCTCGGCGAGCTGCGCCTTGAGCCTGGCGACCTCGTCGCTATCGTCTTTGGGTGCAGGCTTGGTCCCGACGCCGCCGGTGAAGGCGCGGCCGGCCTGCTCGAGCATTTCCATGTTGCGTTTGGCGATGTCGGCGAACAGCTTGGGATCGGGGAACAGGTTCGGGCCCGGCAGCTTGCCGCCGACCGCTTCGCGCATCGCTTCCTGGTTCTTGTGGAACATGTCCATTGCCGCTTCGAGATATTGCGGAACTGCCGCTTCCATCTTGCCGCCGTACATGCCGATCAACTGGCGCAGGAAATTGACCGGCAGCATGGTCGAGCCGCGCGCTTCCTCGTCGACGATGATCTGAGTCAGGACCTGGTGGGTGATGTCCTCCCCGCTCTTGGCGTCGACGACTTCGAAGTCGCGCCCGTCGCGGATCATCTGGGCGAGCTTGTCGAGCGTGATGTAGGACGAGCTCTCGGTGTCGTAGAGCCGCCGGTTGGCGTATTTCTTGATCGTTACCCGATTGGCCGAATTTGGGCCGCCGGCGGTCTTGGCCATGGCGCTTGCGCTCCTGCTTATGGCCGGGGACAGTAGCACCGCGCCATGCCGCGCTGCAACAAAGCGGCCAGGAAGGGCAAGCTTGCGGGCAATCCGCGCCCAAGCTAAGCGGCTGCCGCAAGCACCCGTAGCTCAGCTGGATAGAGCGCTGCCCTCCGAAGGCAGAGGTCACAGGTTCGAATCCTGTCGGGTGCGCCACCTTTGCCATTTAGCGCCTTACTTCCAGGCGCTTGCCGAGCCTATTGGCTAACCGGTTGCGAAGGTTAGCCATTAGAAGCTCTGCTGCAGCGTCTGATAGGAGGGTCTGATCGGCAGCAGCGGTGTATCGAGCGACCTCGCTATCGGTACTATGTCCTGTCCAGGATTTGATTTGCTGATTGCTACATCCGGCCTCTGCAAAGCGCCGAGCTGCAGCCTTTCGGAGACCGTGTGCAGAACACTGAGGAAGGCCCGCTTCGTCGCACCATTGGCGGAACTTGTTCCCGAAGCCCTTCCTGCTGAACGGCTTGCCATGTTCGCTGAGCAAGAAGACCAGCGCCGATGAGTTAGCAGCGATAATCGATTCAGCGAGCGGAGCGAGGATCGGCAAAGAGACGATTGCGCCTGTCTTCTCCTGCTTCACGACCAAGCGCTTATCCCGGACATGCTGAGGGCCCATGACCCTTGCGTCGCCGCCTCGCTGGCCGGTCCAAAGCATCAAATCAAAGGCTAGACGAGCCTTCGACCCCACGTGATGGCGCCTTTCGAAAATGGCGATCTCATCCTCTGTCC
>DASTDT010000095.1:0-7322 GCA_035710225.1 Sphingomicrobium sp. | reverse complement strand
TCGGGTAACACCCAGATGGGGCGTTTCGATCCACCCCGCGGATGGCCGCAGCCTAGGTCCCCGCAGACTCCGGCGCGTGCAGGCGCAGGCGGATCATGCGCCGGCCGTCGGACTCGACGCATTCGATCCGCCAGCCGGTCGGGTGCTCGACCGACTCGCCCGGCTGGAGCAGCCGTCCGGCAAGCAGGAAGGCGAGCCCGCCGATGGTGTCGACCTCGTCCTCGACGCTGGTCAGCCGCGGGTCGACGCTGGCGCCGATCTCCTCCAGCTCGACCCTGGCTCCGGCTTCCCACACGCCGTCGTCGAGCATGGTAAGGCCGGCCACGACCGCTTCGTCATGCTCGTCCTCGATCTCGCCGACGATCTCCTCGACGACGTCCTCGATGGTCACCAGCCCTTCGGTCCCGCCGAACTCGTCGACGACGATGGCAAGGTGCATCCGGCCGGTTCGCATGCGGGCGAGAAGCTCGAGCACGCCCATCGATTCGGGGACGAACAAGGGCGTTCGAAGCAGGCTCTGGATGGACCGGTCGCGCTCGGGGTCGTTGAGCGCCTTGTAGACGTCCTTGATGTGAATCATGCCGATGATGTTATCGAGTCCGCCGCCATAGACCGGCAGCCGGCTGTGCTCGGCCTCGGCGAAGGCGGCGACCAGTTCGGCGAAGGTGGCGGTGTCGGGGACCGCGATGATGTCGCCGCGCGTGACCGCAACCTCGCCCGCGGTCTGGTCGCCGAAGTGAAGCAGGTTGCGAAGCATCTGCCGCTCGTGGGGCGACAGATCGCCGCGCTTTGGCCGGCCGCCTTCGGCATCGTCGATGGCGTCCTCGATCTGGTCGCGCAAAGTCGCTTCGCTATCCTCGCCGAACAGCAGGTGCCGCATGCCCCGCCACAAGCGCGAACCATTGTCTTCGCCATTGGCCATCAGCGGGCTTGCCCGGCGTAAGGGTCGGCGATTCCGAGCCGCGCCAGCGCCCGCCGTTCCCGCTCTTCCATGTCGGCCGCCGTTTTGTCGTCCATATGATCGCAGCCTAGCAAATGGAGCGTCCCGTGGACCAGCAAATGGGCGGCGTGGCGCTCGATCGGCATTGACTGGTCCGCAGCCTCCGCGGCGCACACGCCATGGGCGAGGATGATGTCGCCAAGCATGAGGTCGCGCGTCGCCGCGGATTCCAGGCTCGCCATGTCGGCCATCGGGAAGGACAGCACGTTGGTTGCCCGGTCCTTGCCGCGCCATTGCGCATTGAGGGCATGGACCTCGTCGTCACCGGCGAGCCGAACCGAAATTTCGACGTCATGGTTTCGACCGAGCTGGGGAAAGGCGCTTTCCGCGATCGCCGCCTCGGCCGCGCTCCGGGCGAGCGCCGGCCAGTCGGTGCTACTGTCCCACTCCGGATCGGAATCGAGCAGCACGTCGAGGGTCACGCGCCCGGCCCCTCATAGGCCTCGACGATGCGCCCGACGAGCGGGTGGCGGACGACGTCGGCGGCGGAGAAGCGGACCATGCTGAGCTTGGGGATGCCCTCCAGCTTGGCGACCGCGTCGTTCAATCCGGACTCGACGCCGCGCGGCAGATCGGTCTGGTTGGGGTCGCCGCAGATCACCATCCGGCTGCGCATGCCGAAGCGGGTGAGGAACATCTTCATCTGCTGCGGCGTGGTGTTCTGCGCCTCGTCGAGGATGATGAAGGCCTCGCTCAACGTCCGTCCGCGCATGAAGGCGATCGGCGCGATCTCGATCTCGCCGCTGGCGATCCGCCGCTCGACCTGCTCCGTCGGGAGCATGTCGTAGAGCGCGTCGTAAAGCGGGCGAAGGTAGGGATCGACCTTCTCCTTCATGTCGCCCGGAAGGAAGCCGAGGCGTTCGCCGGCCTCCACCGCGGGGCGCGACAGGATCAGCCGGTCGACCTGGCCGGTGATCAGCATCGCCACCGCCTGCGCCACCGCCAGATAGGTCTTGCCGGTGCCGGCGGGCCCGAGTGCGAAGATCATGTCGTCGCGGGCGAGCGCTTCCATATAGGCGGTCTGGACCGTCGAGCGCGGCACGATGGTCTTCTTGCGAGTGCGGATCATCACCTTGGGCGGGCTTGCCACGTCCTCGCTTATGATCCCGTCGAGCGACGGCTGGGCGGCCATGCCTATGACGGCTTCGACCGCCGCCAGGTCGACGTCATGGCCCTGGTCGAGCCGGTTGTAGAGGCCGACCAGCACGTCGCGGGCGCGCGCCGCCGATTCCGGCTCGCCTTCGATCATCACGCGATTGCCGCGCGCGGCGATGTGCACGCCGAGGCGGTCCTCGATCATCACCAGATGACGGTCGTAGTCGCCGAACAACGGCCCGATCAGATAGGGCTGGTCGAACTCCAGCTCGAGCCGGGCGCGGCCCTCGAGCGGCGCGTCGATATTGGCTGCGGAAATGTCGCGCTTGGCCATCAGGCGGCCACCTTGCGGTCGCGCAGGGTTCCGCCGAGGCTGTTGGGCCCGGCGCTGGCGAGGGTCACGTCGAGCATTTCGCCGATTTGCGCGTCCGCCTCGACATGGACCGACTGCAGCCACGGCGACTTGCCGATCATCTGGCCCGGGCGGCGGCCCTTGCGGTCAATGAGGATGCGCGTGTCGCGGCCGATGCAGCCGCGGTTGAAGGCCTGGGAGTGCTCGGCGATCCGCGCCTGGAGGCGCTGTAGCCGCTCGTCCATCAATTCGCCGCTGATCTGGCCCTCCATGGTCGCCGCCGGAGTGCCCGGGCGCGGCGAATATTTGAACGAATAGGCAGCGGCGTAGCGAACCTCGTCGACGATTGCGAGCGTCGCTTCGAAGTCGGCATCGCTTTCGCCCGGGAAGCCGACGATGAAGTCGCCGGAAATGGCGATATCGGGGCGAACGGCGCGGAACCGCTCGATCAGTCGCACATAGCTGTCGGCCGAATGGCTGCGGTTCATCGCTTTCAGAACGCGGTCGCTGCCGGACTGCACCGGCAAATGGAGGTAGGGCATCAGCTTGGCGACCTCGCCATGGGCCGCGATCAGCGCCTCGCTCATGTCCGTCGGGTGGCTGGTGGTGTAGCGAATGCGCTCCAGCCCATCGATGCGGTCGAGCGCCCGGATCAGGCCGTCCAGCCCTTGCTCCCCGTCGCTCCAGGCGTTGACGTTCTGTCCAAGCAGAGTGATTTCCCTGGCCCCGCCATCGGCCAGCGCCCGCGCTTCGGCCAGGATGTCGGCGAACGGGCGGCTGGCCTCTGCGCCGCGGGTGTAGGGCACCACGCAATAGGTGCAGAACTTGTCGCACCCTTCCTGCACCGTCAGGAACGCGCTCGGGCCCGACTTGCGCCGCCCGGGAAGGGCGCCGAACTTGGACAGGGCTGGCATGTCGGTGTCGAGAGGCCGCTTGCCCGCCGCCGCCTCGGCGACCATTTCGGGGAGGCGGTGATAGGCCTGGGGCCCGACCACCACATCGATCATCTTGCTCCGCCGCTGGGCCTCCGCGCCTTCCGCCTGCGCGACGCAGCCGGCGAGTGCGATCAGCGGCCGGCTGCCGTCCTCGCGCTTGAGGCGGCCGACGTCGCTATAGGCCTTTTCCGCCGCCTTTTCGCGGATGTGGCAGGTGTTGAGGACAACCAGCTCGGCATCTTCGCCGTCGCCGGCCGCGCGCATGCCTTGCGCGCCCAGAAGCTCGGCCATGCGCTCGCCGTCATAGACGTTCATCTGGCAGCCGAAGCTCTTGATCCGGAAGGTCTTCGGCGCGTTCGTGGGGAGGCTCATCGCCGCGCGCCTATAGGGCAGCGCGCGGACTTGCGCCAGCATCGCTCAAGGCCTCCGCGATCCGGTCGTGAGCCGCGCTCGCCAGCACCTTGCGGTCTCCGCTCGGATCGAGCGGGTCCAGCACCCGAACCGTCACCGACCGCCGGCCCGGCCGGCCGAGCACGCGCAGGAAATTGGCGAGGCCGGGCTCGCCCGGAACCCACGCCAGTTCGCCGGCGCGCCCGTGATAATCGATCGCCACCGGCCGCATGACGACCCCGGCGGGCGGTGGCGCCACCGCCGACAGCAGCGACGTCTTGAACGGCAGCAGCCGCCCACCGTCCCCGACCGTCCCTTCCGGAAAGATCGCCAGCGGCTGGCCGCCGCTCAAGGCTGCGCGCATCCGCTCCGCCTGGCCATGGATGGCGCGCTTGTCGGATCGGTCGACATAAAGCGTCGCGTTCTGGTCGGCGATCCACTTCAGCAGCGGGTGATCGCGCACTTCCGCCTTGGATACGAACGCGCAGCCGGTCGCCCCGGCCAGCGCCGGAATGTCGAGCCAGCTGACATGGTTGGCGATCAGCAGCGTGCCGGGGGAGGGCGCGGCGCCCTCGACCCGGACGTCGGCGCCGCAAATCCGCGCTACCCCGCCAAGGAACCGCCGCGGCCAGCGCGAGCGGCCGGAGAGCCTGGCGAGAAGATGGGGGACCACGCACAGTGCGAACCAGCCGCCGAGCAGTGCGAGCCGGCCAATCGCGCGCAGGCGCGACGAGGAGGGATCAGCTCTCGCGGTCGCGGGCGCGATTGCTGGCGACTCCATAAAGCTCCATCCGGTGGTCGACCAGGCGGAAGCCGAGGCGGTCGGCGATTCGCCGCTGCAATTCCTCAAGCTCCTCATCGGCGAACTCGATGACATTGCCGGTCTCGACGTCGATCAAATGGTCGTGGTGGGTCTCCGACGCCGCTTCGTAGCGGGAGCGGCCGTCGCCGAATTCGTGCCGCTCGAGGATTCCGGCCTCCTCGAACAGTCGGACGGTGCGATAGACGGTGGCGATCGAGATATTCGGGTCGACCGCCGCCGCTCGTCCATGCAGCGTCTCGACGTCGGGATGGTCCTCGCTGTCGGCCAGCACCTTGGCGATGGTCCGCCGCTGCTCGGTGATGCGCAGGCCCTTGTCGGCACAAAGCTGCTCGATATCGATGGTGCGATGCATGGGCCTAACCTAGTGCGGCGCTCTATCCAGCGCAATCTAAGCAAAGCGACGCGCGGGTCCGGTTCGCTGCCCGGCAATCGCCCCTCACGGGAAGCGTAACTTCCTCAGCAGCGCCGAATAGCGCGGATCGTTTCGGATCGGATCGAGGAAGACGTCGGTCTTGAGCCCCATCAGGCCCGGGTCCTTGGCCGCCAGCGCATTGTCGAACTCGGCAAAGGCGCGGTTTCGGTCGCCGAGCTGGGCATGGATCATCGCATATTGATAGCTCGTGCTGGCCCCGAACAGCCTCTTCATCTCGGCCATAATCTGTTCGGCCTTGCGCGGGTCGCCCGCCCTCGCCGCCGCGATCGCCTCGCCGGTCATCCGCAAATAGTCGTCCGGCGGCATCTTGGCATATTCCGCCAGTGCCTTGTCCGGCCGGCCCAGCAGCAGCCAGGCGTCGCCGGCGACGGCCGCCCGGGCCGGATTGCCTGGCGCGATTCGGTCGGCCATGGCAACCGCTTCGATCGCCTCCCGGTAGCGGCGAAGCTGCAGCAGTATCAGGCTCTTGCGGGCAAAAGCGCGGGCGTTCAGCCCATCGAGCGCGATCAGCCGGTCGGCCAGCCGAAGCCCTTCCTCGCCGCGACCAAGCGTGGCGAACGTGGTCGCTGCATCAAGCAGCACCTGCGGGTCGTCGGGCGACAGCTCCAGGGCCCGTTCGGTGTGGCTCAGCGTCCCCGCGATGTCGATCCGATTTGTGGCGAGCCGGGCGAGTGCGACATGCGGCGAGCCGAGGCGCGGTGCGATTTCCGCGGCGCGTCTTGCCGCCGACTCCGCCGATGCCAGTTGTCGCGCAACGGCGGCGCCGTCGGTCGGGTCGTTTTCAGCCAGGGTCATGAAAATCATCGAACGCTGCACATGGGCGTCGGCATAATGAGGATCACGCGCGATTGCGGCGTCGGTCAGATCCAGCGCCTTTTGCAGTTTTTCGGCGCTGTCCGCGCTGACCCACTGCTCGCGCCCGCGCAGCACAAGGTCCTGCGCCAGGCTATCCGACGTTCCACCGAGGGCCAGCGCCGTTCGGGCCGCTTGCGCGAGCGCGACACTCAGCGAGCGGGCGACGTTGTGCGCGATGTCCGCCTGGATCTTGATCGCGTCGCCCGGCGCACGATCATAGCTCTGCGCCCAGCGCTCGACTCCATCTTCGCCGCTGACCAGCTGGGCGGTAATCCGGATCAACTGCGGCGACCGGCGCACGCTTCCGGTCAGGATGTGGGCGACCTTGAGCCGCGCCGCGGCCGTTCTCGTGTCGAGGTCTTTGACCGCGACGGAGGACGCGCGGCCCATCACTTCCATGCCGATCCGCGACAGCGCCGCGCGCAACTCTTCGGCAATGCCGTCGGAAAAATAGGCCTGCTCGGGGTCGTTCGACAGGTTGGCGAAGGGCAGCACGGCGATCCGCTTGGCGTTTGCGTCGCTGGGCCGAAGTACCAGCCATCCGCCGGCGCTCGCCGCGGCGATTGCCACTGCTCCGCCGGCAAGCACTGCACGCCTGGGGACCCTCGCTGGCGCCGGGACTGCCGGGGCAGAGCCGGGCTCCTCTCCCGCCAGGCGCCGCCGAACCGCATCGCGCAAGGCCTGGAAGCGCGCGTCCGACCGCTTGCCGTTCCACCCCTTGAGCGACAGCGCCTGGACTTCCCCGAAGCCAAGCGGAGGCTCGACCGAGTCGATCCGGATCGGCAGATAGGTTCCAAGGCGTCTCGCCCGGGTCGCCTCGTCGCGGACGAAGTCGCCCTCGGGTCCGACCGATCCCTTGCTCCAGGCGACGATGACGCACTTTGCCGCGTCGAGATGCCGTTCGATCTCTTGCCGCCAGTTGGCGCCGCCGCCGATGCGCGCGTCCCACCAGACGCTGAATCCCTCGGCTTCGAGCGCGGCCACGAGCGGTGCCAGCCGGGCCCGGTCTTCCGCCTTGTACGACAGGAAAATGTCGGTCGCGTCGGTCATTGCACCCCCGCGCAATGTCATATCCCGAGCTTACGATTTGGCCGGCGATTCACAAGGGACGCGTGCCGATCCTCTCTTGCAAACGAAAAAGGAGCGGGCGTTCGGCTCGCCCGCCCCTCATTCTCGCGCTGGTTCGGCGTTACTTTGCGGCGGCCTTGCGTCCGCCCTTGCGCCGCTTCGTACCTAAGCCAATGGCCTTGGCCAGGGTCCGCCGTTGCTCCGCGTAATTGGGCGCGACCATCGGGTAGTCGGCGGCGAGGCCCCATTTCTGGCGATACTGGTCCGGGGTGAGGTTGTAGTGGGTCATCAGATGCCGCTTGAGCATCTTGAGCCGCTTCCCGTCCTCCAGGCAGACGATGTAGTCGGGCTTGATCGACGCGCGCACCGGA
>DASTDT010000094.1:0-18724 GCA_035710225.1 Sphingomicrobium sp. | reverse complement strand
GTGACGATCGTCCGTCCCGGCCGCGACAAGCCGTTCGACGTGCCCATCACCCGCGCCAAGATCGAGCTTCGGCCGGTCAAGTGGGAGGTCAAGGACGGCATCGGCATCATCAACATCAACACCTTCAGCGGCAACACCGGGGCGGCGGTCGAATCGGCGCTGACCTCGATCGACAAGGCGACCGGCGGCAAGCCCCTGGGCTATGTCGTCGACCTTCGCTCCAATCCGGGCGGGCTGCTCAATGAGGCGGTGCGGGTCAGCGACGCCTTCCTCGAGCGCGGCGAGATCGTGTCCGAGCGCGGCCGCGAGAAGCGCGACGTACAGAGCTGGAGCGCCAAGCCGGGCGACCTTGCCAACGGACTGCCGGTGATCGTGCTGGTCGACGTCGGTTCGGCCTCGGCGGCGGAAATCGTGGCCGGCGCGCTTCAGGACCATCGCCGGGCGATCGTCATGGGCGAGCGCAGCTTCGGCAAGGGCTCGGTCCAGGGCGTCACCGAGATCGGCCAGGGCAAGGCGCTGCGGCTGACCATCGCCCGCTATTACACGCCGTCAGGCCGGTCGGTTCAGGCCGGCGGGATCGATCCCGACATCATCGTGCCCCAGCTGAGCGACCCCGATTACAAGGAGCGCAAGGTGGTGCGCGAGGCCGACCTTCGCCGCCATCTGGTTAGCCAGGAGACGGTCAAGGACGAGCTGCTCGAGAAGGACAGCAACCCAGACCCGCGCTTCACCGCCACCGCCGCGGAATTGAAGAAGAAGGGCGTCGACGACTTCCAGCTCGACTACGCCATTCGCACCCTCAAGCGGCTGTCGGCGCCGGCCGGCGGCACGTCCGTGGCCGCGCGTTCGCGCTAAGCGGGCGACGGATGGCGACGGCACCTATCGGCCGTCCGGCGGCGATTGCCCCGGCGAAACTGGCGCGGATGCTGGCGCTGCTGATCCCGACCGGCCTTCTCGGCGGAGCCTTGCTGTCGCAATATGCCGGAGGCCTCCATCCGTGCGAAATGTGCCACTGGCAACGCTGGCCGCACGGGCTTGCCATCGGTCTTGGCCTGGGCGCCTTCCTGTTCCAGGCGGGAACGCGCGGCGCGACATTGCTGACCGCGCTGGCGGCGCTGGCAATCGCCGTGTCGGGCGCGATCGGCGTGTTCCATGCCGGGGTCGAATATGGCTGGTGGGAAGGACTGACCACCTGCACCGCCTCCGGGGCGATGAGCCTCGAGGATTTGCTCAACGTGCCGCTGGTCCGCTGCGACGAGGTGCAATGGTCGCTGCTGGGCATTTCAATGGCCGGCTGGAATGCCCTGCTCTCGCTCGGCGGGGCGGCGTTGGTCCTGATCCTGCTCAATCGGGGGCGGGCATGAACTGGAAACCCGGCGATCGCCGCCCGGATCCGGAATCGATGATCCGGGTCGACCAGGCCGGGGAATATGGCGCGACCCGGATCTATGCCGGGCAGATGGCCGTGCTTCGCGGCAAATCGCCCGTCGCTCACGAGATCGCGCGAATGGCGAGCCAGGAGCAGGCCCATCTCGACCGCTTCGACCAGCTGATGGCCCAGCGCGGCGTCCGCCCGACGGCGCTCCAGCCGCTGTGGAACGTCGCCGGCTTTGCCCTCGGCGCAGCCACTGCACTCATCTCCGAGGAAGCGGCGATGGCCTGCACCGACGCGGTCGAGACCGAGATCGACCGCCATTACGGCGAGCAATTGGCCGAGCTCGGCGACAGCGATCCCGAGCTTTCCACCGACATCGCCATTTTCCGGGCCGAGGAGCTCGAGCACCGCGACACGGCGCGCGCGATGGGCTCGGCCAATTCGCCCGCCTATCCTTTGCTGACCTTTGCTATACGCGCCGGATGCCGCGTAGCGATCGGCCTGTCGAAGCGCATTTGAGGAACCTTTGCGGGCGTTTGACCGCTTTTACCGGGCACGAGAGGAATGACGTGATGTCGAAGATGTTGCTTGCACTGGGGACCGCCACCGCGGCCGCGACTCTGGCCCTGGCGCCGGCGCCGCTCGCCGCCCAGAACGCGAGGGTCAGCGAGGTCATCGTCTATGGCACCGACCCCTGCCCGCGCTCGACCGACGACGAAGTGGTGGTGTGCGCCCGCAAGCCGGAGACCGAGCGTTTCCGCATCCCCGAGCGGCTCCGCCAGGGCGGCTCGCTGCAGTCGCGCCAGGCGTGGGCGGTTCGCGCCAAGAGCTTCGAGACGGTCGGCCGCACCGGCATCAACAGCTGTTCGGCGGTCGGCCCGGCTGGCCACACCGGCTGCCTCGACCAGCTGATCGGCGAAGCCTTCGCCGAGCGCCGCGAGCAGGCGGAGTCAGAATCGACCCCGCGCTGAGCTCGCCTACCCGAAAAAGACCGTAGAACGAGGCGTTTGCGCGCAATTCGCTGGACATTGCGCTGTGCGAACATAAAGTGAACGCATGGCCCAGCTCGACACGCGCAGCAAGCTAGCGATTCTCGCCGACGCGGCGAAATATGACGCGAGTTGCGCGTCGTCGGGAACGTCCAAACGCGACAGCAAGTCAGGCAAGGGCATCGGCTCGACCGAGGGCATGGGCATCTGCCACGCCTATGCGCCGGACGGTCGCTGCATCAGCCTGCTCAAGATCCTGCTGACCAACAGCTGCATCTTCGACTGCCATTACTGCATCAACCGCAAGAGCTCGAACGTGCGCCGGGCGCGCTTCACGGTCGAGGAAGTGATCCAGCTCACTTTGTCCTTCTACAAGCGCAATTACATCGAGGGACTGTTCCTCTCCTCGGGCATCATCGCCTCGTCGAATTACACGATGGAGCAATTGGTCGAGGTCGCGCGCCAGTTGCGCGACGTTCATGATTTCCGCGGCTACATCCACTTGAAGACCATTCCCGACGCCGACCCCGAGCTGGTTCGCCAAGCCGGCCTCTACGCGGACCGCGTGTCGATCAACATCGAGCTTCCGACGGCAAAGGGGTTGGCGGCCCTCGCCCCGGAAAAGGACGGCACCCGGATCGAGGGCGCGATGCGCGACATGAAGGGCGCGATCGACGACGGCAAGGACGCGAAGGCCAAGTACAAGAGCGCGCCCAAATTCGCCCCCGCCGGCCAGTCGACACAGATGATCGTCGGCGCGGATTCGGCGAACGACGGCGACATCGTCACCCGCGCGTCGCAGCTGTACGACCGCTTCGGGCTTCGGCGGGTCTATTATTCGGCCTTTTCGCCGATCCCGTCGCCGTCGGCGGTGCTGCCGCTGAAGCGCCCCCCTTTGATGCGCGAACATCGGCTCTACCAGTCGGACTGGCTGATGCGATTTTACGGCTTCACGCCCAAGGAGGTGGTCGCCGCCGCCGACTCGGGGGGCATGCTTCCACTCGACATCGACCCCAAGCTCGCCTGGGCGCTGAAATTCCGCGAGCAATTCCCGGTCGACGTCAACCGCGCGAGCCGCGAGCAATTGCTGCGCGTGCCGGGGCTGGGCACCAAAGCGGTCGGCCGGCTGATCCGGAGCCGCCGCTGGCGCAGCATCACGCTGGGCGATGTCGCCCGGCTGACGGCCAGCATCGCCAAGGTGCGGCCGTTCATCGTCACTTCCGACTGGCGGCCGACGCTGCTTACCGACCGAATCGACCTCAAGGCCCTGGTTGCCCCGCGCGAACGGCAATTGGACCTGTTCGCGGCCTGAGCGTTTGACCTTCATGCTTCGCGACGGCCCGATGATCGACATCCACCGGGTGACACTGACCGCGCCCGACGATTTCGATGGCTGGCGCGACGCCGCACGCGGGCTTGCCTAGGCCGCGGTTCCGGCTTCCGCGGTGGTATGGCAGGTCGAAGGCGGCGAGGCGGACCTGTTCGGCGAGCAGTGCGCGGCTTCGCCGCCACCGGCCGACCCGACTTTTGCGGTTCCCCGCGCGTTCGTAGACCTCGCCAAGGCGGCGATCTGCCATCGCGATCCCGAGCGCTTCTCGTTGCTCTACGCGCTGCTGCTCAAGCTGCGCGCCAACCGGAAGGCCATGGAGGACCGCGCCGACCCCTTGGTCGACCGGCTCGAGCGGCTGGCCAAGGAAGTGCGGCGGGACGCGCACAAGATGCACGCCTTCGTCCGCTTTCGCGAAGTCGCGGATGACGTCGGCGCGCGCTTCGTCGCCTTCTTCGAGCCGGATCATCATATCGTGCGGCGCGAGGCTGGCTTCTTCGTCCGCCGCTTCGCCAACATGCGCTGGTCGATCCTGACACCTGAGCTGAGCATCCACTGGGACGGCGAGAGGCTGAGCGAGGGCCCCGGCGCGAACCGCCGCGACGCACCTGACGGCGACCCGGTCGAGGAGGTGTGGAAGACCTATTACGCGAGCATCTTCAACCCGGCGCGGGTCAAGGTGAAGGCCATGCTCAAGGAGATGCCGAAGAAATATTGGGCCAACATGCCGGAAACTTCGCTGGTGCCTGGACTGCTCGCCGGGGCGCAAGCGCGCGAGGCGGCGATGATAGAAACCAGCCGGCAGCAGGAGGGCGCAATGCCGAAACGCCGACCGACCCCCGACCTCCCTCCCGCCCGCGGCTGCGGAGCCAATCTGCTGAAGTCGTGGGAGGCAATCCGCGCGGAAGCGAAGGATTGCACCCGCTGCCACCTTTACAGATGCGCGACCCAGACGGTGTTCGGCGAAGGCGCTCTCGATGCGCGGATCCTGTTCGTCGGCGAGCAGCCGGGCGACCAGGAGGACCTTGCCGGGCGGCCGTTCGTCGGCCCCGCGGGAGAAGTGTTCAACGCCGCGCTGGAGGAGGCGGGGATCGACCGGGCGGCCACGTACGTCACCAACGCGGTCAAGCATTTCAAGTTCGTGGCGCGCGGCAAAAGGCGGATCCACCAGAGCCCCGACGCCGGCGAGATCAGCGCCTGCAAGTGGTGGATCGAGCAGGAGCGCGAGCTGATCCGCCCGCCGCTGACCGTCGCTTTGGGCGCGACCGCGGCGCGAAGCCTGTTCGGGAAGGTCATGGCGATCGGCAAGAACCGCGGGCGGGCGCACGCCCTGCCCGACGGAAGCGAGGGGTGGATCACCGTCCACCCCAGCTTCCTGCTGCGCCTGCCCGATGCCGACGCCCGCTGCGAAGAACGCCGCAGGTTCGTCGACGACCTGAAGCGCATCCGCGACCGGGCGGACTCGATCGCCGCGTGAGGGTCAGATCCCCATGCGCAGCGTCAGCTTGGCGTTGCGCGGCGCTCCGGGCGCGATGTTATTGTCGTTGTGGGCGGCGGGATAATAGTCTGCACCCAGCAGGTTCTCGAGGTTGAGCTGGGCGGTGATCGCGCTCGACACGCGGTAGGAAATCGCCGCGTCGAGCCGGGCGTAGCCGGGCAGCTTCACGCTGTTGCTGATCGACGCATAGCTCTTTGAGCGCGCCACCACGCCGAAGCCGAGCCCGAAGGCCGGGGTGACATCGTAGCGGGTCCATAGCGAGGCGCTGTGCCGGGGCACCAGCGGGACCGTGCGGCCCTCCGGCGCTGCGGTGGTCGTCTCGCTGATCTTGGCCGACTGCCAGGCGTAGCCGGCGGAAATCTGCCAGCGGTGGGTGATGCTCCGTTCCAGGCCGAGCTCCAGCCCCTTGCTGCGCTGCGCGCCGGTGAGGACGATCAGCGCCGGATTGGCCGGATCGCGCGCCTGGGTGTTGGTGCGGTCGAGCTGGTAAAGCGCGGCTGTCGCCAGAAGGCCGTCGATCGGCTCCCACTTGGCGCCGACCTCGTAATTCTCGAAGCGCTCGGGCTTCAGCGCTTCGGCGGTCGGGCTGAGGCTGTTGAACTGGTCGCCCGACTGCGGGAGGAAGGACCGGCCGTAGCTGGCATAGAGCGAGAGGTTCTCGGTCGGCTTCACGACCACGCCGAGACGCGGCGAGACGAGCCCGTCGGTGCGTTCGAACTGCTGGCCGTTGGCGCGGTTCGTCACGTCGATCGAAAAGCGGTCGTAGCGCAGGCCGGCGACGATCTCGAGCCAGTCCGAAGGCCGAAGCTGGCCCTGCACATAGAGCGCGGCGACCCCGGTACCGACCCGCGTGTTGTTGCCGTTGGCGATGAAGGTCACGGGCACCTCGACGGTCGGGTCGCTGACCGGAACCACCAGCGAGCTCGGGCCGGTGGTGGTCGGCGAGAAGACACCGTTGCGGCGCTGGTTGCGCCCGTCCGAGGCGCCAAGCTCGAAGCCGGCGAGCCAGGTCTGATCGATTCCGCCGAGGCGGCCCTCCCACACGAGATCGGTCTGGCTGAACAGGTTCCGGCGCCTGGTGACGTCGTTGTAGGCGGCCAGCGCAATCGTCCCGGCCGCGCCGACGGCGCCGTTGGGATAGACGTTCTGGTAGAATTTATCATAATCCCCGAGCATCGTGCGGTTGCGGAAGGTCAGCCCGCCGCCGAAATCATGCTCCAGCGATAGCGACGCGAGGTGGACGTCGGCGCGCGCGAAGCTCTTGTCCGGGTCGCCGAAGAAGGTCTTGTCGAACCCGTCGATCGGCTCGTCGACAGTGGCGGGATTGCCGTCGCTGCGCGAGGGGACGCCGCGGTCGGCCGTTCGGCGGTCGTGGAAATATTCGTAACTCAGATCGAGCCGGGTGTCGGCGCCGAGCGCAAAGCCGACCGTCGGGTTGATCCCATAGCGTTCGAGATCGACGTGGCGGCGGAAGCTGTCCACATTCTCATAGAGCGCATTGACCCTGAGGCCGACGGCCGAGCCGAGCGGCTGGTCGACATCGCCCGCGAGGCGGATCCCGCCGAAGCTGTCGCCGCCGATGTCCGCTTTGCGGCGCTGGCCGAACGACGTGCGCTTGGTCACGCGGTTGATGATCCCGCCGCCGCCGCCGCGCCCGAAGATCATCGCGTTGGGTCCCTTGAGGACCTCGACCCGCTCGACATTGTAGAAGTCGCGGAAATACTGGACGTCGTCGCGCAGGCCGTTGACGAACAGGTCGGCGGTGCTGTTGTTGCCGCGGATGGTGAACTGGTCGCGGTTGCTCTCACCAGTGGCGGGCGAAGCACCGGGGACGAAGGTCAGCAAATCGCCGACCGAGCGCAATTGCTGGTCGTCGATCTGGGCGCGGGTGATGATGGTCATCGCCTGCGGGATGTTCTTGACCGGGGTCGAGGTCTTGGTGGCGGTGACGATCTCGACCGCGCCATAGCTGGGCCGCTGTCCCTCGACGATGATATCTTCTTCGGGCGGCGCGACTTCCGCGGCGGCTTCTGCCGCGACTTCGGCGGCATTGGCCGGAGCGGCGATTGCGATCAACGAGACGAAACTGAACAACGCGCGTACCATGTGAACCCCTTCTGATGGAGGGGTCGCTACAGCTATTGATAGTCATTCGCAATAAGGAAATCACTCGGCCGCGAGCAGGGTCTCCGCGCCGCCGAGATCGACCGACACCAGCCGGCTGACCCCGCGTTCGATCATCGTCACTCCATACAGCCGATCCATGCGCGCCATGGTCACCGCATTGTGGGTGACGATGAGGTAGCGCGTGTCGGTCTCGCGGGTCATCCGGTCGAGCAGGTCGCAGAATCGATCGACATTGGCGTCGTCGAGCGGCGCATCCACCTCGTCGAGCACGCAGATCGGCGCCGGGTTGGTCAGGAACAAAGCGAAGATCAGCGCCACCGCGGTCAGCGCCTGCTCGCCGCCCGACAACAGGGTCAGCGTGCTCAGCCTCTTGCCTGGCGGCTGGGCCATGATCTCCAGCCCCGCCTCGAGCGGATCGTCGCTCTCGACCAGCGCGAGGTGCGCCTGGCCGCCGTCGAACAGCGTCGTGAACAGGCTTCGAAAGTGCGCATCGACCTGCTCGAATGCAGCCAGCAGGCGCACCCGCCCCTCGCGGTTGAGGCTTCCGATCGAACCGCGCAGGCGATGGATCGCCTCCTGCAGTTCGTCGCGCTCTGCGGCGCCGGCGGCGCGGCTTTGCTCGAGCTCGGCAAGCTCGCTTTCCGCGACCAAATTGACCGGCCCGATCCGCTCGCGCTCGGCGGTCAGCCGCTCGAGCTCGGTGCGTTCCGATTCGGCCAGCTGGAGCGAGTCCTCGTCGAAGCCGAATCGCTCGGCGAGGAGCGGCGGCGGGCATTCGAACTTCTCGCCGCATTCGCGGGCAAGCTCGGCTCGCCGGGTCTCTTGCGCCTCGGCGCGGGCGACCGCCCCGGCGCGCGCTTCGCGGGCTCCGCTGAACACTTCGCCGGCCTCGTCGAGCGCACGCTGGAGGTTGGCAAGTTCGCGCTCCGCCTCGACTTCGGCGGCTGCGGCCATGGCGACGGCCCTCGCGCTGTCGCCATTTGCGCTTTCGAGGGCCGCGATCTCCGCATCCAGCCGCTCGGGCTCGCCGGCCAACTCAGTGCGCTCGGTCTCGATCGCTTCGGCACGCCCGGCGCTGTCCCGCAGCCGCTCCTCGGCGCGGACCGCGCGGGAGCGCCATTCGCCTTGTTCCTTGAGCGCTGCGGCGTCGCGCTCGCGGTCGGTCGCCAGCTCCCGCCCGCGCGTTGCGGCCCTGGCGCGAAGCTCGGCGACGCGCTCACCCGCCGCGGTCGATTTGGCCCTGGCTGACACGATCCCGGCCGCCAGCGAGGCGGGGTCGGCCAATCCCGCAATCGCCTGCTCAGCCGCGGCGAGCGCCTCCCCGGAGGTGGCGATCAGCGGCGCCAGATCGGCTCGGCGCTCCTCGGTGGCGGCGCGCTGGCCGGCGATCCGCTCCAGCGCCGAGTCGGCCTGATCGATTTGGCGCGCGGCATCGCGCGCGGCGCGCTCGGCCTCGCCCGCATCCCGGCGCGCGGCCTCGGCGGCCTGGCGGTAAGCCTCGACCGAGCCGGCCGCCTGGTCGCGAGCCTGTTCGGCCGACGCGACGGCGCTCTTGAGGCCGGGCAGGTCCTGGTCGAGCGCCGCCAGCCGATTGGCGCGAATGAGCTGTTCGGCGGCCGCCGCTCCGCCACCGATGGCGACAAATCCATCCCACCGCCGTAGCCGGCCGTCGGTGGTCACCAGCCGCTGCCCGACGGCGAGCCGCTGGCCGCCGTCGGAATCGGCAACCCCGATCTGCGCCAGCCGCCGAGCCAGTTCAGGCGGGGCCGAGACGTGGCGAGCGAGCGGCACCAGCGCGGGATCGAGCGGCGGATCGGAATCGTCCGCCGCGGCGCCGTCCCAGCGGCGGGCCGCGTCGCCGCCGACCTCGGCCTGGAGATCGTCGCCAAGCGCCGCCGCCAGCGCCCGCTCGAAGCCAGGCTCGGCCGTCACCGGCACCTGGCCCTTGCCCGAAAACGCCAGCGCATCGGCCAGTGCGTTGCGTTCAGCCTCGACTGAAGAGAGCGCGGCGCGGGCAGCGGCCAACGCGCTTTCCGCCTGGTCGCGCTGCTCGGCGGCCAGCAAGCGGTCGCGGTCGGCGTCGCTGGCGACCTGTTCGGCCTTGGCCAGCCTGTCGGCAGCAAGCTTGGATTCGCGCTCGCCCTGCGCTCGCGCGGCGCGTTCCGCCTTGCCGTCGCCAAGCGCTCGCTCCTGCTCGTCGAGCCGCCGTAAATCAGCCTCGACGCGGGCGGCATGAGCCCGCGCCGTATTGAGCGCGGCTTCGGCAATGCGCCGCTCGGCGGCCAGCGCCGCCTCGCTCGCCAGGATTGTCGCCAATGCCGTTTCCGCCGCCCGGGCGTCGGCTTCGGCGGCGTTGAGTTCTTCGGCGAGCGCCGCGGAGTCCCGCTCGCTCTCGCCGACCCGGGCCGCGATCGCGGCGCGCTCCTCGTCGAGCGCGGCAATGGCCGTGGCGGCATCGGCGCCGAGCGCTTCCTCGCGCGCCCGGTCGGCGGCGAGCGCCTCCGCCAGCCGTTCGAGCTCGGCGATTCGGCGGGCGGCGGTGTCGCGCCTCGCCCGCGCCGTCGCCAGCTCATGGGCAAGACCGCGGCTGCGCTCGCGCTGGGCGTTGGCTGCCGTCCGCCGAGCGGCAAGCAGCGTCTCCGCCTCTTTCTGGCGGACCTGCGCGTCGGCCATCGTCTGGCGCAGCCGGGTCACGGATTCCTCGGCCTGGCGGGCGTCGCCAGCGGCGGCCTGAGCGGCATGGTCAGCCTCCCGCCAGCGCGCGAACAGCAGCCGCGCCTCGGCCGCCCTGATCTTGTCGGTGAGCAGCCGGTAGCGCTCCGCCGCCCGCGCCTGGCGCTTGAGCGCCGCGGCCCGCGCCTCCTGGTCGCCGAGCAGCTCGTCGAGCCGGACGATGTTGGCATCGGCCGCCCGGAGCTTCGCTTCCGCATCCTTGCGGCGGGCATGAAGGCCGGCGATTCCGGCCGCTTCCTCGAGCAATTGGCGGCGTTCGACCGGCCTGGCGGCGATGACCGCGCCGATCCGGCCCTGGCTGACCAGCGCCGGCGAATGGGCGCCGGTGGCGGCGTCGGCGAACAGCAAGGCGACATCCTTCTGGCGGACGTCGCGGCCGTCGATCCGGTAGGCCGATCCCGCGCCGCGCTCGATCCGCCTGGTGATCTCGCTTTCCGCCGCAACGTCCCGGCGGTCAGCCTCGCCGGAGCGCTCGATCAGCAGCGATACTTCGGCGAAATCGCGCGCCGGGCGGGTCGCCGTCCCCGCGAAGATGACGTCTTCCATGCCGGCGCCGCGAAGGCTTTTCGGGCTGCCCTCGCCCATCACCCAGCGGATCGCCTCGAGCAGGTTCGACTTGCCGCAGCCGTTGGGGCCAACGACCCCGGTCAGGCCAGGTTCGATCCGAAGCTCCGTCGGCTCGACGAAGGACTTGAACCCGCCCAGCTTGAGACGGCGTATCTTCAACCGTCACCCTCCACTCGCACGGCGTCTAGCCGAGCGCGCCGCGAAGCTTCGCCTCGAGCTGGCTCCACAGCGGATCATTGCCTTCGAACTCGACGAGTTCGCCGTTGAGCAGGAAGCTAGGGGTTCCGCTGATCTGGAAGGTCGAGGTGGCGTCGCTCTGCATCTGCACCACGCGATCGATCTGGCCCTGGTCGGCGAGGCATTGGTCGAGCTTGGCCGACGGCAGTCCGCGCATCGACGCCCATTGCTTGAGGCCAGCCAGATCGGCGAAGCGCAGCAGCTTCTGGGCGGGGGGAAGCGCCTCAATCGCGGCGAGCTGGGCCTGGTCGGCGGACTGCACCCGCTCGAACATTTCCCGTTGCCCCTCGAACAATTGGCTGGTGAGGCCGAAGAAGCTCGACGGGCCGCCGCAGCGGGCGACCATAGAGGCCGTGAGATCGAGGCCGTCGCGGACGAAGTTGCGGAATTCGAAACTGACCCGTCCGCTCTTCACATAGGTGTTGGTGATCGCTTCCATCGCCGTCTTGTCGAACTCGGCGCAGTGCGGGCAGGTCATCGAGCCGAACTCGACCAATTTCACCGGCGCGTCGGGATTGCCCATCAGGAAGCCGCCTTCGGCAGTCGCGGTCACGGCCTGGGTCCAGTCGCCCCCGTTGGGAGCGGCGATCGGCTCGATCGGCCCGGACGCGACCGGCGCCGAGGCATTGCCGTCCTTGCCCTGATCGCAGCCGGCGAGAACCAGCGCCCCGCCAAGAAGAAGTGAATATGCAGCCTTGTTGATCACGTGATACTCCGGATTTTGGGAGAGGGAATGGGTTCGGGATTGGCCTTGTCGACCAGCGGCGGGCCGGTTGTCGCGGCGATCTGGCCGGCAAGCGATTCGAGGCAGGCGCGAAGCTCGGGATCGGCGATCGCGCGCAGGCCCTCGCCCAGCTCGGCCGGAACCGGCGCGGCGGCCGGCCTGGCCGGGGATTGCGGCGGCTGCGGGATTCGCCCCTGGCGATAGACCAACTTGGCCACCGCCTCGTAGCCGAAGAAGCGGTTGACCCGCTCGATCACCAGCGGGCCAAGATGCTGCATCAGCGGCGCGTGGGCGCCTTCGACGAGCAGGGTCAAAGTGCCATTCTTGCGGCTGCCGGTGGGAAAACGGATCGATTCGGGCGACGACACGCGGGCGTAGCGCTCACCGACGATTTCGCCCCAGCGGCTGACCACCGCGCCCTGGACGAAGCCGAACCGCTTGAACGCCGGCCCGCCGGCAGCGCCGATCAGCTCGCCGGCCGAGCGCGAGCGGCCATGGCGGGGGGAATCGGCGGATGTATCGCGGGGCTTCGCCATCGCCGGCCGTCATGCCATAGCGAATCCATGCCCGCCAGTGCCGCGACGCGGCTTCTCAACCATTACCGCCGCACCGCCAGGCGGCTGCCTTGGCGAAGTCCGCCAGGGGCCCCGCCGCCCGACCCGTATCGGGTGTGGCTGAGCGAAGTGATGCTGCAGCAGACGACGGTCGCCGCCGTCGCTCCGCGCTTCGAGCGGTTCGTCGCCCGGTGGCCGACGGTGAATGATCTGGCTCAAGCGCGCGACGAGGACATCCTCGGCGAATGGGCGGGCCTCGGCTATTACGCGCGGGCCCGCAACCTCATCGCCTGCGCCCGCGACGTCGCCCGGCGCGGCGGCTTTCCCGACAGCGAAGCCGAGCTTCGCGCGCTGGCCGGAATCGGCCCCTATACGGCCGCCGCCATCGCCGCGATCGCCTTCGGCCGGGACTCGACCCCGGTCGACACCAATGTCGAACGGGTCGTCGCCCGCCTTCATGCGCTGACCCGCAGAGCCGAGATCCGCGCCGCTGCGCAAGCGATGACCCCGCGCGGCGCCGCCGGCGATTTCGCCCAGGCGCTGATGGACCTCGGCGCGACCATCTGCCGGCCGCGCGACCCCCTGTGTCCCGACTGCCCGCTTCAGGCCGGCTGCGCGGCGTTCAAGCTCGGCCGGCCCGGGGATTTCCCCCCACCGAAGGCGCGCTGGGCCAAGCCGCACCGCCACGGAATAGCTCTGTGGCACCGGCGCGGCGACGACATCCTGCTCGTTCGCCGCCCCGCCAAGGGCCTGCTTGGCGGGATGGCCGCGCTCCCCGGTCCCGACTGGACCGCGCCCGGTCCGCCGCGCCAGGCGATCGCCACCGTCCGCCACGCCTTCACCCATTTCACGCTCGACCTCCATGTCGTCGAGGGCCGCGGCGAGCCCGCCGGCGAAGGCTGGTGGCAGGGGCTGGGCGACATTGCCGGGGCCGGGCTGCCGACGCTGTACAGGGCAGCGGTCGACAAGGTCCTTGCCGCGCAGTCCGGCATGCTCGCGGCCAATCGTCCGGCGATGCTTGAAAGCCGCCAATCGCCGCCTTAAAGGCAACGCCACTTTCTTGTTTCCAACGGCTGCGCCGCAGGGGTTTCATGAACGATCGCAAAAATACCACCGCCGGCTGGATCCTGTTCGCCGGAATCGTCGGGCTTGGCGCATGGATCGTCAGCGGCGAGGCCTTCCATAGCGAAGCGCCGGAGAAGGCCGGCTGGCCGCTCGCCGACGCCGAAGGCGAAGCCGGCGCCGAAGCCGCGAAGCCGATCGAATTCTACCTCGCCACCGCCGATGCCGGTCGCGGCGAGAATGTGTTCAAGAAGTGCACCGCCTGCCACTCCATCAACCCGGGCGGGGCGAACGGACTCGGCCCCAACCTCCACGGCGTGATGGGCAAGCCGCATGGCGCGCACCCCGGCTTCGCTTATTCCGCGGCGCTCAAGGGCGTCCCTGGATCGTGGGACTGGAAGGCGATGGATGCGTGGCTGACGTCCCCACGCAAATATGCGCCGGGCACCAAGATGACCTTTGCCGGTCTGGGCAACCCGCAGGAGCGCGCGGACCTGCTGCTCTATCTTAACGCCCAGGGCTCGAACCTGCCGGTTCCGCCGCCTCCCGCCGAAGACGCTGCCGCCGCCGGCGACAAGGCCGCGGCCGAAGCGGAAGGCGCCGGCGCTCAGAAGGCTGGCGACCAGCCGGTCCTCAACGAGCAGCAGGCGGTCAAGGGCGGCTCCAAGAACGTCGGCGGCGAAGGCGCGCCGAAGCTCACCGGCACCGACCCGACGGTCAACAGGAACTAGGGGAGCGCCGGCCAGCGCCGGCTAGCATACCTCGTAATGCTCGCAGACGGCGGACCACGCCTCGTCGGCGGTCTCGCACCAGGTGATGAGGTCGAGGTCGTGCGGGCTGATCAC
The DNA here is from genome assembly GCA_035710225.1 of Sphingomicrobium sp. GTDB lineage: Bacteria > Pseudomonadota > Alphaproteobacteria > Sphingomonadales > Sphingomonadaceae > Sphingomicrobium. The sequence continues at coordinate 4,686 of DASTDT010000094.1, read as the reverse complement.
GCCTTCCTCGGCGAGCGCCTCGAAATCGACCACCCGGTTCCAGAAATCCTTGCCGAACAGCAGGATCGGCAGCGGCCGCACCTTGCCGGTCTGGATCAGGGTCAGAAGCTCGAACATTTCGTCGAACGTCCCGAACCCACCTGGGAACACGGCGACGGCGCGGGCGCGCAGCAGGAAATGCATCTTGCGAAGCGCAAAATAGTGGAACTGGAACGACAGGTCCGGGGTGACGAACTTGTTGGGCAATTGCTCGTGGGGGAGGACGATGTTCAACCCCACCGATTCCTGGTTCTCGTCGCAGGCGCCGCGGTTGGCGGCTTCCATGAAGCTCGGCCCGCCGCCGGAGCAGACCACGAAATGGCGATTGCCGTCGTCGTCGACCGGAAAGCGGCTGGCGATGGCGGCGAGCTTGCGCGCTTCGTCGTAATAATGCGCCTTGGCGACCAGATTGGCGGCCACCTTCTTCTCGTAATCGGTGCGCGCCTTGGCGGCGAGCTCGGCCGCCTTCGACGGCTCGGGCACCCGCGCCGAGCCGTAGAAAACGAACATGGAGGCGATGTTGGCCTCGTTCATCAGCAATTCGGGCTTCAACAGCTCGAGCTGGAAACGCACCGGGCGAAGGTCGGGGCGGAGCAGGAAGTCGGTGTCCTGGAACGCCAGCTTGTAGGCGTCGCTCTGGGTCTGCGGGCTCGACGGGACGTGCTTGGCCGACACCGCGTCGACCTTCGACGAGGGAAAGATGGCTTTCGGGGGAATATGGGGATCGGTCATAAGCGGCGCGGCTTAGCCGTCCATCGCGTCGCCCGCCAGCCTCAATACACCCGCGCCTTGGGCTTGATGTAGGCGATCTCGTCGGTCAGCGTGTAGTCGTGGACCGGACGGTAATCGATCTTCACCGTCCCGCCGTTTCCGCCCCAGCCGTCGAACCAGGCCACCGTGTGCTTCATCCAGTTGGCGTCGTCGCGCTCGGGGAAGTCCTCGTGCATGTGCGCGCCGCGGCTTTCCTTGCGGTTGGCGGCGCAGTGCATGGTCACTGCCGCCTGGGCGATGAGATTGTCGAGCTCGAGAGTCTCGACCAGGTCCGAGTTCCAGATCAGGCTTCGGTCGGAGACGCTGACGTCGCCCATCCGCCGGTACACCGCATCGATTTTCTCCACGCCCTCGGCCAGCGTGCGCTCTGTGCGGAACACGGCGCAATCGGCCTGCATCGTTCGCTGCATGTCGAGGCGAATGGCCGCGGTCGGGCTTTCGCCTTCGGCATGGCGGAACTTGTCGAGCCGGGCCAGCGACAGCTCCTCGCTGCCCTTGGGAAGCGCCGGCTGCGCGGCATTGGCGGTGAGGATTTCGCCGAGCCTGAGGCCCGTGGCGCGGCCGAACACGACGAGGTCGATAAGGCTGTTGGAGCCGAGGCGGTTGGCGCCGTGGACGGAGACGCAGGCTGCCTCGCCGACCGCGAACAGGCCGGGCACGACGCTGTCCGGGTCGCCGTCCTTCAAGGTGACGACCTCGCCGTGATAATTGGTCGGGATTCCGCCCATGTTGTAGTGGACGGTCGGGGTGACCGGGATCGGCTGGCGCGTGAGGTCGACGCCGGCGAAGATCTTCGCCGTCTCCGTGATCCCCGGCAGGCGCTCGGCGAGGATCTTGGGGTCGATATGGTCGAGGTGGAGGTGGATATGGTCCTTGTGCTCGCCGACCCCGCGGTTCTCGCGGATTTCCATCGCCATCGAGCGTGACACGACGTCGCGGCTGGCGAGGTCCTTGGCCGAAGGGGCGTAACGCTCCATGAACCGCTCGCCCGCGGAATTGGTGAGGTAGCCGCCCTCGCCGCGCGCGCCTTCGGTGATCAGCACGCCGGCGCCGTAGATGCCGGTCGGGTGGAACTGGACGAACTCCATGTCCTGCAAGGGCAGGCCGGCGCGAAGCACCATGGCATTGCCGTCGCCGGTGCAGGTGTGGGCGCTGGTGGCGCTGAAATAAGCGCGGCCGTAGCCGCCGGTGGCGAGCACCACCGCCTGCGCCCGGAAACGGTGGATCGAGCCGTCGTCGAGGTTCATGGCGAGCAGGCCGCGGCAGGCCCCGTTCTCCATGATCAGGTCGAGCGCGAAATATTCGATGAAGAAGTCGGCGTCGTACTTGAGGCTCTGCTGGTAGAGCGTGTGGAGCATGGCGTGGCCGGTGCGGTCGGCGGCGGCGCAGGTGCGCTGGGCCGCCGGGCCCTCGCCCATGTTCTGGGTCATTCCGCCGAACGCGCGCTGGTAGATCCGGCCGTCGTCGGTGCGCGAGAACGGCATTCCCGCATGCTCGAGCTCATAGACGGCGGCCGGCGCCTCGCGGGTCAGATATTCGATCGCGTCCTGGTCGCCGAGCCAGTCGGAGCCCTTGACCGTATCGTACATGTGCCATTGCCAGTGGTCCGGCCCCATGTTGCCGAGGCTGGCGGCAATCCCGCCCTGGGCGGCAACGGTGTGGCTTCGGGTCGGGAAGACCTTGGTGACGCAAGCGGTCTTGAGCCCCTGGCCGGCCGCGCCCATCGTCGCCCGCAGGCCCGAGCCGCCGGCGCCGACGACTACCACGTCATAAACGTGATCGATGATCTTGTAGGCGCTCATTCGTCAGTCGGCCCCGAACGCAATTCTGGCGAGGCAGAACAGCGCCAGCGCCGCCGCGCCGACTCCGCCCAAATAGAGAAGGCCGGTGGCCAGCAGGCGATTGGCCTCGTCATGGACATAGTCGTCGATCACCGTCTTCAGCCCGTCGACCGAATGCATGAAGGCGACGATCACGAACAGGATCATCGGCACCGCGCCGCTCGGGCTCGCCAGCCATTCGGCCAGCGTTCCGCGTGTAAGGTCGGGCAGCAGCAGTAGCGAGGCGACGAACCACAGACCGAGCAGCAGCAGCGCCGCGCTGGTCAGCCGCTCGCGAAGCCAGTGCTCGCCGCCGTGGTGGGCGGAACCGGTGCCCCGTACCCGGCCCAGCGGAGTCGAACTTTCGCCAACGCTCATGCGAACACTCCCATCGCGATCGCCCAGGTCAGCGCGGTCAGAAACAGGGCGCCGGCGACCGTCAGGACTGAGAACAATTTGTTGATTCGAAGCTCCAGCCCCGCACCGCTGTCCATCACCAGATGGCGGATGCCGGACAGGAAATGCTGCCAGAAGGCCCAGGTCAGGCCGACCAGCACGACGATCCCGAGCGGGCTTGCAGCGGCCTCGGCGAAGCGCTCGTAACCGGCGTTCCCGTCGGCGATCGCCCACAGCCACCAGGTCAGTACGCCGAGGCCGGCAACGGCCAACGCTCCGCCGGTCACGCGGTGGAGGATGGAGACGGTCATGCCGGGCCCCCAGCGCCAGATCGAAAGGTGGGGCGAAAGCGGACGGTCGGGATTTCTGGCCATGGGCGTTCCACTAGGGTCCGGACCCCAAAATCGCAATGGCCGAGGCGGTGCTGACTAACTGCCTTTTAACCATTGGCGGCTAGCACTTGTCGGCACAGGCGAATTCGAACGATTGGATGAAGTGACATGGCGACGATTGTCGGCTCCGGAGCGAACGGCGAATATGATCTGGGCCGCGGCCTGACCCTCTATGACACGGCGGGCAACCTGCCGACCCGGGCTCGCGAACTGTGGGAGCTGATTGGCGGCGATTCGATTGAGCTCGCCCGCGAATATTGGCGCCGTTACGCCAGGTCTCCCGAAGTCCGGGAGAGCTTCGACGACCAGCGCATCGAACGGCTCGCCAATAAGATCCTGCCCTACGTCACCAGCAAGTTCGAGCGCATCGAGGATCCGGCCTGGACGATCCAGGCGCGCGAATATGTCGAAAGCGCGCTGGCCAGCGGCCTGACCCTTTCGACCCTGCTTGCCGGGCTTGCCGCCCAGACCGAGGCGGCGTTCGCAGTCCTTCGCCGGAGCGTCGGCAACGATGAGGAGCTGGTCGGCTTCGCGCGCACCTTGTCGGAAGTCCAGGCGGTCGAGGTCGACTGCTTCATCCATCACGCCATCGCCATCACCCGCGACGAGAGCAGCAAGAGCCAGTCGCGCGCCGCCGGCGACTTCAACAGCAAGGTGCTGGGCGTGGTCAGGAACTGCACGCTCGAAAACGAGGAGCTTCGCGCCAAAGCCTCGGCGACCAGCGCCTCGGCGCGTGGAATGCTCGGCAAGACCAGCGAAGTCGCGGCCGCGGCCGAGCAGTCGGCAACCGCGATGCGGGAGGCGGCGCAGACCGCCGCCGGCCTCATCCGCGCGATCGAGGATGCGCGAAGCGAGGTCGAGGTTGCCGCCGGAGTCGCCACCCGCGCCGGAGGCCAGGCGGAGGAAGCGGTCAAGGTCAGCCAGGCGTTGAGCGGCCATGTCGAGGCGATCGAGTCGATCCTCGGCCTGATTCGCGACATCGCCGGACAGACTAATCTCCTCGCCCTCAACGCCACCATCGAGGCGGCACGCGCCGGCGATGCCGGGCGCGGCTTCGCGGTCGTCGCCCAGGAAGTGAAGAGCCTCGCCAGCCAGACCGCCCGGGCGACCGACGACATCACCGCCAAGATTTCGGCGATCACCGCCGCCACTCGCCAAACGGTCGAATCCAATGCCTCGATCCAGACCACTGTCGAGGAAGTTCAGACCAGCGCCGACCGGATCCGCCAGGCGATGGAATTGCAGGCGCAGACGGTGACGATGATCAC
>DASTDT010000093.1:0-2385 GCA_035710225.1 Sphingomicrobium sp. | reverse complement strand
ACGAGATCGACGCTGACAGCGGCCTGATCGAGGACGCCTATCCGGTCTACGGCTGAGTGAGAGGGCGCGGCGTCCGGGTGCGGGCGCCGCTCCCGCCTTGCCGCGCCGCAGCAACGCGCATATCTGCGGCTCGATGACTTCTACCAACGACATCCGCCGCGGATTCCTCGATTATTTCGAGAAGTCCGGCCATGCCCGCGTGCAATCCGCGCCGCTGGTCCCGCACAACGACCCGACGCTGATGTTCGTCAACGCCGGGATGGTGCCGTTCAAGAACGTTTTCACCGGCCTCGAGACACGGCCCTACGTCACCGCCACCTCCTCGCAGAAGTGCGTCCGCGCCGGCGGCAAGCACAACGACCTCGACAATGTCGGCTACACCGCGCGTCACCACACCTTCTTCGAAATGCTCGGCAACTTCTCGTTCGGCGACTATTTCAAGGAGCAGGCGATCCTCCACGCGTGGACCCTGCTGACCAAGGAGTGGGGCCTTGCGGCGGATCGCCTGACGGTCACCGTCTACCACACCGACGATGAAGCGTTCGACATCTGGAAGAAGGTCAGCGGCTTCGCCGACGACAAGATCGTGCGCATTCCCACCAAGGACAATTTCTGGGCGATGGGCTCCGACGGGCCGTGCGGGCCTTGCTCGGAAATCTTCTTCGACCATGGCGACCACCTTGCCGGTGGCCCGCCGGGCAGCCCGGACGAGGATGGCGACCGTTTCGTCGAGATCTGGAACCTCGTGTTCATGCAGTTCGAGCAGGCCAATGACGAGATCGTAGCCGAACTTCCGAAGAAAAGCATCGACACCGGTATGGGCCTCGAGCGCATCGCCGCGGTTATGCAGGGCGTCCACGACAATTACGACACCGACACCTTCAAGGCGCTGATCCACGCGTCGGAGGAACTGACTGGCACCCGCGCCGAGGGCCAAAGCCAGGCCTCGCACCGGGTTATCGCAGACCATTTGCGCGCGTCGGGCTTCCTCGTCGCCGACGGCGTTCTGCCGGCCAACGAAGGGCGCGGCTATGTCCTTCGCCGCATCATGCGCCGGGCGATGCGCCACGCCCATCTGCTCGGCGCCAAGGACCCGCTGATGCACCGGTTGGTGCCGCAGCTGGTCGCCGAGATGGGGCAGGCGTATCCCGAGCTCGTCCGCGCGCAGCCCTTGCTCGAGGCCACGCTGGAGCAGGAGGAGACCCGCTTCCGCGCAACCCTCGCCAACGGTCTCAAGCTGCTCGACGAGGCGACCGGCGCGCTTGGCGAAGGGGCGACCCTGCCGGGCGAAACTGCGTTCAAGCTCTACGACACGTTCGGCTTTCCCTATGACCTCACCGAGGACGCGCTTCGCCCCCGCGGAATCGCGGTCGACCGCGCCGGCTTCGATACGGCCATGGCGGAGCAAAAGGCCAAGGCCCGCGCCGCGTGGAAAGGCTCGGGCGAACAGGCCGGCGACGATCTGTGGTTCGACCTCGTCGAAGAGGCCGGCGCGACCGAGTTCACCGGCTATTCGGGCCATGAGGGCGAGGGCATCGTCCACGCCCTGGTCAGGGATGGGAAGCGGATCGACAAGGCAGGGGAGGGTGAGGAGGTCCTCGTCATCCTCAATCAGACGCCGTTTTACGGGGAAAGCGGCGGGCAGGTCGGCGATTCGGGAAAGCTGAGTTCGCTCAAGGGGTTTGAAGCAGTCGTTAGCGATACGTCGAAACCGCTCGGCAAGCTTCACGCGCTTCATGCCCGGATTACCAGGGGCGAAATCGCGGTCGGCGATACCGTCCACCAGTCGGTCGACGCGGACCGTCGCGCCGCCACCCGCGCCAATCACAGCGCGACCCATCTGCTCCACGCCGCGCTTCGCAATCAGCTTGGGGAGCATGTCACGCAGAAGGGCAGCCTGGTCGCGCCCGACCGGCTTCGCTTCGACTTTTCGCACCCCAAGGCCCTCTCTCCGGACGAGATCGCCGCGGTCGAGGCCGAAGTGAACGCCGAGATCCGCGCCAACCAACCGGTCTCCACCCGCCTGATGACCCCCGACGACGCGGTTCAGGCCGGGGCGCTGGCATTGTTCGGAGAGAAATATGGCGACGAGGTGCGGGTGCTCAGCATGGGCCGCCAGACCGACCGGCATTATTCGGTCGAGCTGTGCGGCGGCACGCACGTCAATGCCACCGGCGACATTGCCCTGTTCAAGATCATCGCCGAGAGCGCGGTGTCGTCCGGGGTCCGCCGCATCGAGGCGCTGACCGGCGAGGGCGCCCTGGCCTGGCTCAACGCCCGCGACGCCCGCCTGCGCGATGCCGCGCAAAGCCTCAAGACTTCGCCCGAGGACGTGCCGATGCGGGTCGCCAGCATGGCCGAGACGGTCCGCCGCCTCGAAAAGGA
>DASTDT010000092.1:0-2462 GCA_035710225.1 Sphingomicrobium sp. | reverse complement strand
TGCTGCGTCCGGCCCCCGAAGCGATCGACTTGTCGGTGCTCAAGCTTATCGCCGAAGATCCGGCCATCGCCGCGAAGAAGGGGGTCGTCGCTCGCCGCCTCTGGTCGGTCTGCGGCCTGCCCGACTTCCGCAAGGTCGGCCCGATGCACCATGCGCGCATGGTCCGGCGGCTCTTCTCCTATGTCGGCGAAGGCGGCCACGTCCCCCACGAATGGTTCGCGGCCGAGGTGGCGCGGCTCGACAATGTCGCCGGCGACATCGAGGCGCTGGCCGACCGTCTCGCTGGCATCCGCAGCTGGGCCTATATCGCACAGCGCGCCGACTGGCTGGCCGATCCGGGCAAGTGGGCCGAGCGGACCAAGGCGGTCGAGTCCCGATTGTCGGATGCGCTTCACGAGCGCCTGACCCAGCGTTTCGTCGATCGGCGGACCGCCGTGCTGGTCCGCGATATCGGCGCGCGCGGCGCCGACGCCCTGCCGGTGACGGTCGCGGCCGACGGCGAGGTCAGCGTCGGTCCGGAGCCGATCGGCCATCTGGCCGGATTCGAGTTCCGGGTCGATCCTTCAGCGCGGCTGGCCGACAAGAGGCTGCTGCTGGCGGCGGCGGAGCGGCGCCTGGGCGACGAGCTCGACCGGCGCGCGGCAAAGCTGTGCGAGGCGCCCGATTCCGAGTTCCGGCTGGTCGATGAAGGCGGAGCCGGCCTGGCCATCGGCTGGGACGGGCAGCTGCTCGCAAGGCTGGCGCCGGGCCGATCATTGCTCGAGCCGGCAGTGCGCACCACACGGGCCCTGGATCGCCTGTCGGCCGAACGGCGGACCAAGCTTCGCGGCCGGCTTGAGAAATGGGTCGAAAGCCAGACCGCGCGCCACCTGCCGGCGCTGAGGTCGCTGGCCAATGCGGCCGCCGACCGCGGAGCGACGCCCGGCGTCCGGGCACTGGCGGCGATGCTGGTTGACGCCGGCGGCCATTTGCCGCGGCGCGCGATTGCCGCCCAGCTGTCGGCGCTGAGCAAGGACGACCGCCATGCGCTGCATCGCCTGCGAGTCCGGCTGGGCGCGCTCGACGTCTATGCCCAATCGCTGCTGAAGCCAGCCGCGCAACATTGGCGTGCGGCCTTGCTTGCGGTCCGCGCCGGCCAGACGATGCCGCGATTGCCCGAGCCGTCGGCGGCAACGCTGGACGGCAGCGCCGACCCGCGCGGCGCTTCGCTCGCCTTCCGCCGGCTTGGCACCGACTGGCTTCGGATCGACCTTGCCGACCGGCTTGCGAGCCACGCCCACCAGGTCCGCCAGCATGGCGGCGAGGATCCCGTCGACCGGGCGCTTGCGATCAGCATCGGCCTGGACGAGGCGACGGTTCGCCATTTGATGGCCGAAGTCGGTTTCGTACCGGCCGGCGAAGCCTGGGCCTGGCGCGGCCATCGCCGCCCGCGACGGCGCGAACCGCAGCCGCCGCGGCCGCAGAACGCGTTCGCGGTGCTGGCCGGGCTGAAGCGCTAGCGTTCGTTCCCGGGCGATGCGCCTCGATCGTTACCTCTTCTTCATCCGGCTGGTGAAAAGCCGCACCCTGGCACAGCGGCTGATCGAGGAAGGCAATGTCCGGCTCGACGGTAGGCGGGTGGCGAAGTCCAGCGAGGAGGTGCAGCTGGGATCGGTCATTGCCCTGCCGCTTCGAGGCCAAGTCCGGATCCTGCGCGTTGTCACACTGCCGACCCGCCGAGGTCCGCCGGGGGAGGCCAGAACCGCCTATGAGGAACTGGAAGAAAGGACCGATCCTGCGAACGTCTCGCAGCAAGGCGGGAGCAATTGACGGCGGGTCCGGAGCGACCTAGCCACGGCCCGAAAGAGGGAGCTTATTCGCCATGACCTATGTCGTCACCGACGCCTGCATCCGGTGCAAATATATGGATTGCGTCGAGGTCTGCCCGGTCGATTGTTTCTACGAGGGCGAGAATATGCTCGCTATCAACCCCAACGAATGCATCGACTGCGGCGTTTGCGAGCCGGAATGCCCGGCCGAGGCAATCCTTCCCGACACCGAGGGCGGGCTTGAAAAATGGCTGGAGCTCAACTCCACTTTCTCGACGCAATGGCCCAACGTCACGCGCAAGAACGACCAGACCCCAGCCGATGCCGACGAGCATAAGGGCGAGGAAGGCAAGTACGACAAATATTTCTCGCCGGAGCCGGGCAAGGGAGATTGAGCGCAGACCAATCCGGGGGATTGGTCGAGCACAATCTGAGCGCAGGCTGTCCGGGGGACATCCGAGCATGATCAACGCAGCCGACGCCAATGTGCGCCTATCTGCAAATCTGTCCGCATTGCCCAAAGGCTGACTTTGGTTAATATCGCCCGCGAAATCACCGGGGGCCCTTCACCATGCTTCGCTATTCCCTTGCCGCAATCGCGCTGATCCTTGCTTCGCCGGCTGTGGCGCAATCGACCGAGCAGCCGCTTCCCGA
>DASTDT010000091.1:0-7890 GCA_035710225.1 Sphingomicrobium sp. | reverse complement strand
TCCCCTTGGTTGCGCCGCCGTCATGACGCGCTGGGTGACGCAGGGCAAGCCGGTCCGGCCGGAACCGGGACTAAGGGGCGGGGTTGAAACCTCGAGCAACAGCCTGGAGCCCGTGATGCGTTTTCCTGCATTCCTGCCGCCTGTGGCGATCGCGCTGTGCGCAGTACCAGCCGCCGCCCAAACCTTTCCGGAGGCGAGCATCGCCGAAATGGCCAATACGCCGCTGGTCCGGGTCAGCATCGCCGAGAATCTGCGTACGCCGCCGGACGAGGCGAGCCTGACAGTCGGGACCCAGGCCAAGGCCGCGACGGCCAAGGCGGCAGTCGCCGAAAGCAAGGTCAAGACCGAGCGGCTATTGGCGGCGATCCGCGGCGCGGGGATTCGGGAGCGCGATATCCAGACGCAGGGCATCCAGTTGTCGGCCGATTATCGGTGGGAGCAGGCGGCCGGCGGCCGCGACGGACGGCAGGTGCTGGTCGGCTACGTCGCCGGCAATTCGGTCCAGATCAAGACCCGCGATATCGATGCGCTGACAGGGCTTCTCGACAGCCTGACGGCGGCGGGGGCGGACAGCGTCTATGGCCCCACGTTCGCAATCTCCGACCCCTCGCCGCTGCGCCGCGAAGCGCGCGTCCGGGCAATGGCCCGGGGCGAGGCGGAAGCGACCGAATTCGCACGCAACGCCGGCTTTGCCCGCGTTCGCCTGCTGTCGGTCGAAGAGGGCACGTCCTACCGCGGCACCGACATAATCGTGACGGGGAGCCGGATCAGGAATGCAAGCGCGCCGCCGCCGCCCCCGCCACCGCCGGCGCCTGAACGTGGCGGCTGGATCGTCGCGCCGGGACAGCTTGAAACCGGCGTTCAGCTCAATCTGCTTTATCGCATGGAGCGCTAGGCAGGCGCTACAGGCACGCCTCCAGGTACGGCTGGTCGAAACCGAACTGCTTGGCCTTCTCGAGGGTGTAGGGGCGAAGCCCCATCGAGCGGTATTCGCCAATGATCTTGCCGTCGGGAGTCTCGTCGAGATACTCGAACTTGAACAGTTCCTGGGTGACGATGACGTCGCCTTCCATGCCGATCACCTCGGTGATGTTGGTGGTTCGGCGCGAACCGTCGCGCAGGCGCTTGACCTGGACGATGAGATCGACCGAGTCCGCGATCTGGCGCGAGATCGCCTCCTTCGGGATCTTGATGTCGCTCATCATCACCATGTTCTCCATGCGCGCCAGGCACTCGCGCGGAGAGTTGGAGTGAAGCGTCGCGCAGCTTCCGTCGTGGCCGGTGTTCATGGCGGCCAGGAGGTCGAAGCACTCGCTTCCGCGAATTTCGCCCAGGATGATCCGGTCAGGCCGCATACGCAGCGCGTTGATGACGAGGTCGCGGATGGTGATCGCGCCCTGGCCCTCGAGGTTGGCGGGGCGGGTCTCAAGCGGCAGCCAGTGCGGCTGCTGCAGCCGAAGCTCGGCCGCGTCTTCGATCGTGATGACGCGTTCGCCCGGGTCGATCATCTTCGACAGGGCATTGAGCATGGTCGTCTTGCCCGAGCCGGTGCCGCCGGAAATGATGACGTTCATCCGACAGGCGCCGGCAATCTTTAGCACCGTTGCCATCTTTTCCGACATCGAGCCGAAGCCGCGCATCATGTCGAGCGTGATCGGCTTTTCGGAGAATTTACGGATCGAGATGGCGGTGCCGCGAAGCGACAATGGCGGGATGATGACGTTGACCCGGCTTCCGTCCTGGAGGCGGGCGTCGGCCAGCGGGGTGGTCTGGTCGACCCGGCGACCGACCTTGTTGACGATTCGCTGGGCGATCTGGAACAGGTGCTCCTCGTCGCGGAACTGGATCTGCGCGAGCTCGAGCTTGCCCTTGCGCTCGACGAAAGTCTGGTCGGGGCCGTTGACCATGATGTCGCTGATGGCCGGGTCGGCGAGCAATTCCTCGAGCGGCCCCAGTCCGAGCAGTTCGTCGACCAGCACCTTTTCGAGCGCGAACTGCTCGCGGCGGTTGAGGTTGATCTTGAGCTCGCCAAGCACTTCCGAGATGATCGGCCGGAATTCTTCCGCCAGTTCGTCCTTGTTGAGGGTCGCCGCGGCCTCCGGATCGACCCGCTCCAAAAGGCGCGGAAGAACCTGCTCCTTGATACGGTGGACGGAGGCCTCGAACCCTTCCTGCTTGCTGTTGGCGCGGTCGCCGCTGGCATTCTGGCGCTGGTTGAGGCGGTCGAGCGCGCCCATCGGCACCCCGGCAAGCCCCTCGGGGTCGACCGGCAGGTCCTCGAGCGGCGGGAACTGGTTGCCGCCCTCGTCCGCCGCCTCAGGCGCTTCCGCAGGGGCACCGCTGCCGCTGCTTTTCATCGGTCGCGCGACCCCGAACTGAGGCCGGCTGCCGCCGCCGCTGCGCTTTCCGAATGCGTTCATATTCAACTCGTCCCGATCGTCCGTGGCCAAGGAAATCGGGATGGTGAATAGCCGCCAAACTTTTAGAAAAGACTAACTGGGGTTAGATTTGCGGGCGGAAAAAAAGGGGGCGGGAAATGCTGACACAGGGCCTGATGCTGCTGGCGGCGGCGCTCGGCGGGGATGTCGGCAAGCTGGAATGGCTCGGCGGTGCCTGGACGGAGCGCCGCGCCGACGGCGGCTGGACCGAGGAATATTGGACCCCGCCGCGCGGCGGACTGATGCTCGGCGCGGGCCTCGACGGCAAGGGCGGCAAGGTCCGCCAATTCGAGCAGATGCGGATCGAGACGGAGGAGGAGGGCAGGATCGTCCTTGTCGCCATGCCGGGCGGCGGGCCGGCCGTTCGCTTCGCCATGGTCCGGCAGACCGCCGACCTCATCGTGTTCGAGAACGCGGCGCACGATTATCCGCAGCGAGTGAGCTACCGGCGCATGGGATCGACGATGGTGGCCTCGACCGCGCGCATCGACGGCAGCCGGGAGATGCGCTGGACCTACGTCCGGCCTTAGTCCTCGACGCTCTCCGCGAGGACGGTGAGGCCGCGCTCGCTGACCTCGGCGAAACCGCCGCTGACCTTGATCGCCTCGGGCGCCGCTCCGGCGGTCTTGTAGACCTTGAGCTCGGCTTCCTTGAGCGTGGCGACCACTGGCGCATGGCCGGCCATTGCGCCGAACTCGCCTTCGGTCCCGGGGACGACCACCATGTGGACGTCCTCGCTGCGCACCAGGCGCTCCGGCGTGACCAGCTCGAAGTGGAGATCGGCCATCAGGCGTCCTGCGCCATCTTCTCGGCCTTGGCGACCGCCTCCTCGATCCCGCCGACCATGTAGAAGGCGCTCTCAGGCAGATGATCATATTCGCCTTCGACCACCGCCTTGAACGAGCGGATGGTGTCCTCGACCGCGACGAACTTGCCGGGGATGCCGGTGAACACCTCGGCGACGTGGAACGGCTGACTCAGGAAGCGCTGGATCTTGCGGGCGCGGGCGACCGTCAGCTTATCCTCTTCCGACAGCTCGTCCATGCCGAGGATGGCGATGATGTCCTGAAGGCTCTTGTACTTCTGCAAGGTCTCCTGGACCCGGCGGGCCACGTCGTAATGCTCCTGGCCGACGGTGCGCGGCTCGAGCACGCGGCTGGTCGAATCCAAGGGATCGACGGCCGGGTAGATGCCGAGCTCCGAGATCGCGCGCGACAGAACGGTGGTCGCGTCCAAGTGGGCGAAGGAGGTCGCCGGCGCCGGATCGGTGAGATCGTCGGCCGGAACGTAAATCGCCTGGACCGAGGTGATCGAGCCCTTGTTGGTCGAGGTGATCCGCTCCTGAAGCTGGCCCATGTCGGTCGCCAGCGTCGGCTGGTAGCCGACCGCCGACGGGATTCGGCCGAGCAGCGCCGACACTTCCGAACCCGCCTGGGTGAAGCGGAAGATGTTGTCGACGAAGAACAGCACGTCCTGGCCCTCGACATCGCGGAAATATTCGGCCTGGGTGAGACCCGACAAGGCGACCCGCGCACGGGCCCCCGGCGGCTCGTTCATCTGGCCGAACACCAGCGCGACCTTGGAGCCCTCGCTGATCGCGTTGCCGTCCTTGTCCTTGGCGATGACCCCGGCCTCGAGAAACTCGTGGTAGAGATCGTTGCCCTCGCGGGTGCGCTCGCCGACGCCGGCGAACACCGAGGTTCCGCCGTGGCCCTTGGCGATGTTGTTGATCAGCTCCTGGATGAGCACGGTCTTGCCCACGCCGGCGCCGCCGAACAGGCCGATTTTGCCGCCCTTGGCGTAAGGGGCGAGGAGGTCGATGACCTTGATCCCGGTGACCAGGATCGAGCTGTCGGTCGACTGGTCCACGAACGGCGGCGCGGCGGCGTGGATCGGCGCGAACTTGTCGCTTCCGATCGGGCCGCGCTCGTCGATCGGCTCGCCGATGACGTTCATGATCCGGCCGAGCGTCTTGGGTCCGACGGGAACCTGGATCTGGCTGCCGGTGGCGGTGACCTTTTGGCCGCGGGTGAGGCCTTCGGTGGCGTCCATGGCGATGGTGCGCACGATGTTCTCGCCGAGGTGCTGGGCAACCTCGAGAACAAGCCGCCGGCCGTTGTTGTCGGTCTCGAGCGCGGCGAGGATCGGCGGAAGCTCGCCCTCGAAGGCGACGTCGACGACGGCGCCGATGACCTGGGCGATCGAACCGACGAGGTTGCCGCCGGCGGTCGGCGCGGATGCGGCGCCGGCAGCCTTGCTCGCGGCGGGCTTGCGGGTCTTGGGTTCAGCGGCGGTAGCCATGTTTCTTCCTTGCCTTGCTATGTCCGTCAGAGCGCTTCGGCGCCCGAGATGATTTCGACGAGTTCGGTGGTGATCGCCGCCTGGCGCTGGCGGTTGTACTTGATCGACAGCTTGTTGATCATGTCGCCGGCGTTGCGCGTGGCATTGTCCATGGCGGTCATCTGGCTGCCGTAGAAGCCGGCCGCGTTCTCGAGCATCGCGCGATAGATCTGGATGGCGATATTGCGCGGCAGGAGCGCGGCGAGGATCTCGTCCTCTTCGGGCTCATATTCGATCGCGGCGCTGGTCGCTGCGCCCTTCGCCTCGCCGGCCTCGACCTTGACCGGGATGATCTGGTCCACGGTCGGCTCCTGCACCAGCACCGACTTGAAGGTCGAGTAAGCGAGGTGGGCGACGTCGAACTGGCCGCTCTCGAAGCGATCGACGATATCCTCGGCGACGGCCACCGCCTCGGCGTAGGCCGGCTCCTTCATCGCGCTGGTATCGTGCTGGCCGATGATGGCCTTGGCATGGCTGCGCTGGAACGGCGGGCGGCCCTTCTTGCCGACGAAATAGAACAGCACCTTCTTGCCATCGGCTTCCAACTCGAGCGCCTTCTTGCGGGCGGCTCGGCCGATATTGGTGTTGAACGCGCCGGCAAGTCCGCGGTCGCCTGTGGCGACGACGATCAGGTGCGTGTCGTCCTTGCCCGTCCCGGTCAGCAATTTTGGGCTCTGCGGCCCCGGCGTGACGCTTCGCGCCAAGCTGGCGACGACCGCGGTCATGCGCTCCGAATAAGGCCGGCCGGCAACCGCGTTCGACTGGGCACGGCGAAGCTTCGCCGCCGCCACCATGTTCAGCGCCTTGGTGATCTTCTGGGTCGACTTGACCGAGCCGATCCGGAGCTTGAGGGCCTTGAGGCTTGCCATCGGCGCTTACGCGAACTGCTTGCCGAACGCGGTCAGCGCGTCCTTCAGCTTGGCGGCGGTGTCGTCGTCAAGCGTCTTGGTGTCGCGGATCGTCTTCAGGATGTCGCCATGTTCGGAGCGCAGATAGCTGAGCATCGCCGCCTCGTAGCGGGTGACGTCGCGGGTCTCGACGCTGTCGATGAAGCCCGAGGTGCCGGAGAAGATTGACGCCACCTGCTCTTCGACCGGCATCGGCTGGTACTGCGCCTGCTTCAACAGCTCGGTGAGGCGAGCGCCGCGGGCGAGCAGCTTCTGGGTCGAGGCATCGAGGTCCGAACCGAACTGGGCGAAGGCGGCCATCTCGCGATACTGGGCGAGCTCGAGCTTGATCGAGCCGGAGACCTTCTTCATCGCCTTGGTCTGGGCGGCCGAACCGACTCGCGACACGCTCAGGCCGACGTTGATGGCCGGGCGGATGCCCTGGTAGAACAGGTCGGTCTCGAGGAAGATCTGGCCGTCGGTGATCGAGATGACGTTGGTCGGGATATAGGCCGACACGTCGCCGGCCTGGGTCTCGATGATCGGCAGGGCGGTCAGCGAACCGCTGCCGTTGGCCTCGTTCATCTTGGCCGCACGCTCGAGCAGCCGGCTGTGGAGGTAGAAGACGTCGCCGGGATAGGCTTCGCGGCCCGGCGGGCGGCGGAGCAGAAGCGACATCTGGCGATAGGCGACGGCCTGCTTGGAAAGGTCGTCATAGACGATCACCGCGTGCATGCCGTTGTCGCGGAAATATTCGCCCATCGCGCAGCCGGTGTAGGGCGCGAGGAACTGCAGCGGGGCCGGCTCGGAAGCGGTCGCGGCGACGACGATCGAATATTCCATCGCGCCGTTCTCTTCGAGCGCGCGGACGATCTGGGCGACGGTCGAGCGCTTTTGGCCGATGGCGACGTAGATGCAGTAGAGCTTCTGGCTCTCGTCATCGCCGGCATTGGCCTGCTTCTGGTTGATGAAGGTATCGAGCACGACCGCGGTCTTGCCGGTCTGACGGTCGCCGATGATCAGCTCGCGTTGGCCGCGGCCGACGGGGACCAGCGCGTCGAGGGCCTTGAGGCCGGTCTGCACCGGTTCGTGAACCGAGCGCCTCGGGATGATTCCCGGCGCCTTGACCTCGACCCGGCTGCGCTCGGTGGTTTCGATCGGGCCCTTGCCGTCGATCGGGTTGCCGAGCGCGTCGACCACGCGGCCGAGAAGGGCCTTGCCGACGGGGACGTCGACGATGGTGCCGGTGCGCTTGGCGGTCGAGCCTTCCTTGATCTGGCTGTCGGAGCCGAAGATGACGACGCCGACATTGTCGGATTCAAGGTTGAGCGCCATGCCCTTGGTGCCGTCCTCGAACTCGACCATTTCGCCGGCCTGGACGTTGTCGAGGCCGTGGATACGGGCGATTCCGTCGCCGACCGACAGCACGCTTCCGACTTCGGAGACCTGCGCATCGGAATCGAAATTGGCGATCTGGTCGCGGATGACGCGGGAGATTTCAGCGGCGCGAATGTCCATCGAATTAGCCTTTCCCACTGACAGCCTGAGGCTGTCAGCCTTTCATAACCTGAGCGAGAGTGTTGAGTTTGGTCTTGATCGAGGCGTCGATCATCTGGCTTCCGAGCCGGACGACGATACCGCCGAGAAGAGAGGGGTCGACGCTGGAGTCGATGGTCACCTCGCGGCCGAGCTTCGCCTTGAGGCGGGCTTTGAGTGCCTCGACCTGCGAATCGTCGAGCGGATGGGCCGAGGCGACCTTTGCGACGCTCTCGCCGCGGTGCTCGCCGGCCAGCCGACGGACGATGGCGATGATCGATTTCAGCTCGCCCAGTCGGCCGTTGTCGGCAAGAACCCCGAGGAAGCGCGTGGTGATGGGGTCGAGGGCGAGTGTCGGGGCAACGGCGGCGATCGCCTTGGCTGCCTCGGCGCGGGTGACCATCGGGCTCGCCACGAGCGCCCTCAAATCAGCCGATTCGGCAAGCGCGCGCTCGAGCGTGCCGAGGCTGGTGCCGACCGCATCGATCTGTTTTTCGTCACGGGCGAGGCCGAACAGAGCGGTCGCGTAGCGCCCCGCTAAGCTGGCTTGAATGCCGCCGGAATTCTCCACGCGCCGATTGCTCCAGACAGAGTGTTTTGTCCCATGCAATGACTGGGGCACCGCGATAAAATCGCGTGCCCCCGATGGGTTGGCGCGCCCCTAGCAAGGGTCGGTAAGGGATGCAAGG
>DASTDT010000090.1:0-4342 GCA_035710225.1 Sphingomicrobium sp. | reverse complement strand
AGCGGCATCGCACATAGTCTCGAAGACGCGCTGCAAGTGCTTGAGCGGACAGGACTTCCGTCGATCATCCGGCCCAGCTTCACGCTCGGCGGAACGGGCGGGGGGGTGGCTTACAATCGCGCCGAATTCGTCGCCATCGTTGCCTCCGGCCTCGACGCCAGCCCGACCAGCGAGGTGCTGATCGAGGAGAGCCTGCTCGGCTGGAAGGAATATGAGATGGAGGTCGTGCGCGACCACGCCGACAATGCCATCATCGTCTGCTCGATCGAGAACGTCGACCCGATGGGCGTTCATACCGGGGATTCGATTACCGTCGCCCCGGCGCTGACTCTGACCGACAAGGAGTATCAGCGCATGCGCTCGGCGAGCATCGCCGTGCTGCGCGAGATCGGCGTCGAAACCGGCGGGTCCAACGTCCAGTTCGCGGTCAATCCGAAGGACGGGCGGATGATCGTCATCGAGATGAACCCGCGCGTGTCGCGCAGCTCGGCGCTAGCCTCCAAGGCGACCGGCTTCCCGATCGCCAAGGTCGCCGCCAAGCTGGCGGTTGGCTACACGTTGGACGAGATCGCCAACGACATCACCGGCGGCGCGACACCGGCCAGTTTCGAGCCGACTATCGATTATGTCGTGACCAAGATCCCGCGCTTCGCGTTCGAGAAGTTCAAGGGCGCGGACGCGGTGCTGTCGACGGCAATGAAGTCGGTCGGCGAGGTGATGGCGATCGGCCGCTCATTCGCCGAAAGCCTGCAAAAGGCGCTCCGCGGGCTTGAAGTCGGCCTGACGGGGCTCGACCGGATGCGCGAGCTAGAGGGTGTTCACCCCGACGAGATCGAGAATGCGCTGAGCCGCGCCACGCCCGATCGGCTGCTGGTCGCCGCGGAGGCGCTTCGCCAGGGCTTCTCGGTGCAGCGGATCCACGAGCTGGCCGGCTTCGACCCCTGGTTCCTCGAGCGGCTGGCGGAGATCGTCGCCGAGGAGGAACGCCTCCGCGCCGAGGGGCTTCCGGGCGACGCCGAGGGACTTCGGCGGCTGAAGGCGATGGGTTTCTCCGACGCCCGGCTGGCCCAATTGTCGCTTCGCTCGGCCCATGTCGAGCGCGAGGCGTCGGAGGCGGCGGCCTATGGCTCGGGGATTGTCCACGATGCTCTTCGGGCGATGACCGGCGGGGTCACCGCGGCGGAAGTCCGCAGGCGGCGCCAGAAGCTTGGCGTCCACCCGGTGTTCAAGCGCATCGACAGCTGCGCCGCCGAGTTCGACGCGGCGACGCCCTATCTCTATTCGACCTACGAGGCGCCGACCTTCGGCGAGCCCGAGGACGAGGCGGACATCTCGGACAAGCGCAAGATCGTTATCCTGGGCGGCGGGCCGAACCGGATCGGCCAGGGAATCGAGTTCGACTATTGCTGCTGTCATGCCGCTTTCGCGCTCAAGGAGGCTGGCTTCGAGACGATCATGGTCAACTGCAATCCGGAGACGGTCTCGACCGACCCGGACACCAGCGACCGGCTATATTTCGAGCCGCTGACCGAGGAGGACGTGCTCGAGATCCTGACCCGCGAGGCAGCTCGGGGCGAGCTGGTCGGGGTCATCGTCCAGCTTGGCGGGCAGACCCCGCTGGGGCTGGCGGCGGCGCTGCAAAAAGCGGGAATCCCAATCCTCGGCACCTCGCCCGACAGCATCGACCTCGCCGAAGACCGCGAGCGGTTCGCCAAGCTGGTCGACAAGCTTGGCCTTCGCCAGCCGGCCAACGGCATCGCCCGAAGCCGCGACGAGGCGCTCGCGGTGGCTGAACGCATCGGCTACCCGGTGCTGCTCAGGCCCAGCTACGTCCTCGGCGGGCGGGCGATGGAGGTGGTCGATGGTCCCGCCCAGCTCGATCATTACATCGCCACCGCGGTCGCGGTGTCGGGCAGTTCGCCCGTGCTGATTGACCGCTATTTGCGCGATGCGATCGAGGTCGACGTCGACGCCATCGCCGACGGCACCGACGTCGCGGTGTGCGGCATCCTCCAGCATATCGAGGAGGCGGGGGTTCACAGCGGCGACAGCGCCTGCTCGATCCCGCCCTACAGCCTGGGCCCCGCGGTCATCGCCGAGATCGAGCGGCAGACGGCCGTCCTGGCGGTCGCGCTGGGCGTCAACGGGCTGATGAACATCCAATTCGCGGTCACCGAGGAAGACGGGCGGTCGGACATCTACCTGATCGAGGTCAACCCGCGCGCCAGCCGAACGGTGCCGTTCGTGGCCAAGGCGATCGGCGTGCCCATCGCCAAAATCGCCGCGCGGGTGATGGCCGGTGAGAAGCTGGCCGACCTGCCTGCAATCAACCGCGACATCGCGCATATCGCCGTCAAGGAAAGCGTGTTCCCGTTCGCGCGGTTCCCAGGCACCGACCCAGTGCTCGGACCGGAAATGAAGAGCACCGGCGAAGTGATGGGAATCGATAGCAATTTTGAAATCGCTTTTGCCAAATCGCAGCTCGGCGGCGGGGTCAGCCTGCCGGACCGGGGCACAGCTTTCATCTCCGTCAAGGACAGCGACAAGGCCCATATCCTGCCCGCTGCCAGGCTGATCCAGGAACTGGGCTTCGCGATCATCGCCACCGGGGGCACGGCCAGCCATTTGGCAGCCGAGGGGCTCCAGGTGGAACGGGTCAACAAGGTCGCGCAGGGACGACCTCACATCGTCGACCGGCTGACCGACGGCGGCGTGCAACTGGTGTTCAACACCACCGAGGGCTGGCAGTCCCTGAAGGACAGCTTCTCGATCCGCGCCACCGCACTAAAATCGAAGGTCCCCTACTTCACGACCGCCGCCGCAAGCCTTGCGGCAGCGCGCTCGATCAAGGCGCTGCGCGGGCACAAGCTTGAAGTCCGCTCGCTCCAGTCCTATTATTCCGCCTCCACGCGATAGTTTCCAAGCACCGACGCGACTTAGCAGCACCTTCCTTGTCGAGAAGGGGCCCGGACGCGAAGTGCCAGACGGCAAAGAGGGAAGTGATGATGGCGAGCGAAAAGGTTCCGATGCTTGGCGACGGCTATCGCCTGCTCGAGGCGGAGCTCAAGCGCCTTAAGGCCGAACGGCCGCAGATCGTCGAGTCGATCGAAGTGGCGCGCGCCCACGGCGACTTGAGCGAGAATGCCGAATATCATGCCGCCAAGGAGCGCCAGGGCCAGGTCGAGGCGCATATCGTCGACATCGAGGACCGCTTGAGCCGTGCCCTGGTGATCGATCCGACCACGCTCAGCGGCGACAAGGTCGTGTTCGGGGCGACCGTGACCCTCATCGACGAGGACAGCAAGAAGGTGCGCTACCAGCTCGTCGGCCAGCAGGAGGCGGACGCCAAGGTCGGCCGGATAAGCTACAACTCGCCGCTCGGGCGGGCGCTGATCGGCCGCCACAAGGGCGAAGAAGTCGAGGTCGAGACCCCCGCCGGCGACCGCTATTACGAGATCGCCAAGATCGAGTTCATCTAAGCCGCGGGCGCGTCCCTGGTCTCCGGCTCGAGCAGCCGGTGAAGGTGAACCACGACATATTTCATCTCGGCGTCGTCGACGGTGCGCTGCGCCGCGCCGCGCCACGCCTCTTCGGCCGCGGCATAACTGTCGTAGATGCCGACCAGGTCAATGCTTTGAAGATCGGTGAAATCGAGACCGCGCGGGTCATCGACCCGGCCGCCGAAGACGAGGTGTAGCTTGCTCATGACGGGCCGCTAGCAGGTATCCGGTGCGGTGCGAAGGCCACTTACTCGCCGCGAACCGTGGTCGCGGCGGCCTTGGCCGAGGCGCGCAACGCGTCGGTGGCGCCGTCGACGACCTGGCGAAGCACGTCGCCGCCGCGGTCGCGCGTCAGCCCGAGTTCGTCGAGGCGGGCAGTGCCGGCGTCGCGCGCGGCTTGGGCGGCCGACGTTGCGGTGTCCTTGATGCGGTCGGTGACCGGACCTAGCAGCTCGCGCTCGCGGCGGCTGGTCGGAAGCAAGGCGGCGATCAGCGCGCCGAGCGCAAGCCCGCCGCCGAGCGCGATCAACGGCGCATCGCCCACTTGATCGCTAGCGCTCCGTCCGGCGCGGCGGGCGGCGTCGCGGGCGCTGTCGTAGGCCTCGACCGCGCGGTCGCGGGCAGAGTCGATCAGCCCGTCCGGGCGAGCGTTGGCGGCAGTCTTGCGCTTCGGGGCCTGGCGAGATTCGGTCTGGTTGCTGGTCGGCATCACTTGTTCTCCACTCTTTTTCGTTTGCGGACTGGGGCGGGCGGCTTGGCGGGGGCCTTTTCCTCCTCGTCCGACGTCATGGCGTCATAAAGCTTGACGATTCCATCGCGGATCGGTTCCCGGGCGAGGAACA
>DASTDT010000089.1:0-2453 GCA_035710225.1 Sphingomicrobium sp. | reverse complement strand
ACGCCATGGCGCGTCACTCGCATCGACGTTCCAGGGGGCACCCATTCGGCGGATTCAGGCAACGCATACCGCGCCGCGATGCGGCAGCTGTTCAGGGCTCGGTAGGCCGGCCTCGATCAGCGACCGCCGGTCTTGCTTTTGGGCCCAAAGAGTCCGACGCTGGTCGTTTCGGTAGTGCGCGAGTAGCGCCATCCGCACGCGCTCTCGCGCCCGCCTTGAACGACGGACGAAGGAGAGTCGCATGCCCCACAGCACCGGAATCGCACCCAACGGCACCCGAGTTATCGCGCTGGTCGGACCGGCCGGCGCGGGCAAGACCAGCCTGGCCGAGGCGATGCTGTTCGCTTCCGGAGCGATCGGCCGCCAGGGCTCGACCGACAACGGCTCCAGCGTCGGCGACTCCAGCCCCGAGGCGCGCGAGCGCGGCGGCTCGACCGAGCTCAACCTGATGCATTTCGACTATCTCGGCGACAAGTTCGCGCTGATCGACGCGCCGGGCTCAGTCGGCTTCGCTGCCGATGGCCTGCGCGGGATCGCCGTCGCCGACCTCGCCATCGTCGTCGTCGACCCCGACCCGGCCCGCGCCGCGCTCGCCGCCCCCGCGCTTCGGCTACTCGACGAGCTGGCCATCCCCCACATCATCTTCGTCAACCGCGTCGACCAGGCCCGCGGACGGATCCGCGACCTCCTCACCGCCTTCCAGCCGATGAGCGTGTCGCCGCTGATCGCCCGCCAGCTTCCGATCCGCGAGGGCGACAAGATCACCGGCTTCGTCGATCTCGCGCTCGAACGCGCCTTTCATTACGAGCCGGGCAAGCCATCGACCCGGATCGAGATCCCGAGCGAAATCGCGAGCGACGAGAAGAAGGCCCGCACCCAGATGCTTGAGCAGCTCGCCGACCACGACGACGCGCTGCTCGAGCAATTGCTGATGGACGAGGTTCCCGAACAATCGACCATCGTCGCCGACCTCGCCCGCGAAACCAGCGAAAATCTGGGCGTGCCGGTGCTGTTCGGCTCGGCCAGTTCCAGCTGGGGCGTTCGCAGGCTCCTGAAGGCGCTTCGCCACGAGGCGCCGGGGCCGGAGCGGACCGCAGACCGGCTGTCGGTCGCCAACCCTAGCGCCTACATTTTCAAGATCAGCCACGGCGGCTCGGTCGGCCGGCTTGCGCTGGCGCGCGTGCTCGGCGGCGCCATTGCCGAAGGCGCTGAGGTCAAGGTCGGCGGTTCGGCCGCGACCCGGCTCGGGGCGATGTTCACGGTCCAGGGAGAGAAGACCGCCAAGGTCGGCGAGGCCCGGCCGGGCGATCTGGTCGCCATCGCCAAAGTCGACGACGTGCGCGCCGGGCAATGGCTGTGCACCGGCGCCTGCCCGCCGGCAATCGAGCTCCCGCCGGTGGCCCGCAACGCGGCGATGGCGATCGAGCCCAGCGACCGCAAGGACGACGTCCGCATGGCCGGTGCATTGGCGCGCCTGGTCGAGGAGGACGAAGCGCTGACCGTCGAGCATGACGATGCGGCCCACGAAATGCGCCTGCGAGGGGTCAATGACGAGCATTTGAACATGGTCATCGCCCGCCTGAAGCGCCGCTACGGGGTGGCGGTGACCAGCCGGCCGCCGTCTATCGGCTATCGCGAATCGATCCGCAAATCGGTCCGCCAGCATGGCCGTCACAAGAAGCAGTCAGGTGGCCACGGCCAGTTCGGCGACGTCGTCATCGAGATTCGCCCGCTGGCCCGCGGTGAAGGCTTCAAGTTCGAGGAGAAGATTCATGGCGGCGCCATTCCCCGCCAGTACATCCCGGCGGTCGAACAGGGCGTGAAGGACGCCTGCGCCAAGGGACCGCTGGGCTTTCCGGTGGTCGATGTCGCGGTAACATTGGTCGACGGCAGCTATCACAGCGTGGACAGCAGCGAGCTCGCCTTCCGCACCGCGGGGCGGATCGCGATGAGCGAGGCACTTGCAGCGGCCGGTCCGCACTTGCTCGAACCGGTGCACCGCATCAGCGTCGTGTCGCCGGCGAGCGCGAGCTCGAAGGTCACCTCGACCGTCGCCTCGCGGCGCGGCCAGATGCTCGGCCTCGGGCCGCGCGACGGCTGGCCTGGATGGGACCGGGTCGACGCGCTGATCCCGGAGGCCGAGCTCAACGGGCTGGAGGCGGATTTCCGGTCCTTGAGCCAGGGGCTTGCGACCTATGAGGCCGAGTACGACCATCTGTCCGAGCTCAACGGATCTCTGGCCGACAAGGTCGTCCAGAAGCAGGTCAGCGAACCGGCCTAGAGAAAGTGGCGACAGGCGGGCGGGGTTGGGCTAAGGCCCGGGCCCCTGCCACCCGCGCAACCGAGCCGATGAAAGAATGGTTCCAGGACCGCCACTTGCGGTCCCTTCTCAAGAACACGTCCTATCTCGCTGTTTCGAAGGGCGTTGCGGCAGTCGGCGGGCTGATCACTCT
>DASTDT010000088.1:0-2018 GCA_035710225.1 Sphingomicrobium sp. | reverse complement strand
TTCGCCCTGGTCGCCGGCGAGCAGGTGGTGGTCCTCGCCAGCGCCCAGGATCACAAGCGGGTCGGCGAGCGCGACAGCGGACCCAACACCGGCGGCATGGGCGCCTATTCGCCGGCGCCGGTGCTCACACCCGAGCTCGAGGAACAAGCGATGCGCACGATCATCGCACCGACCGCGCGCGCCATGGCGGCGGCCGGGACGCCGTTCGAGGGCGTGCTCTATGCGGGGCTGATGCTGACCGCCGATGGCCCCAAGCTGATCGAATATAACGTCCGCTTCGGCGACCCGGAGTGCGAGGCGATCATGCCGCGGATCGAAGGCGACTTCGCGGAACTGCTCCATGCCGTCGCCACCGGCGCGGAATTTACCGCTCCCACCGTGTCCCCGAAATGCTCGATGACCGTCGTCATTGCCGCGGAGGGCTACCCGGGACCGCCGCGCGGCGGAGGGGAGGTATCGGGCATCGAGGCCGCCGAACGCGAGCACGGCGTGACCGTTTTCCATGCCGGCACCGCCCGCCAGCCATCGGGAGCGCTGGTCGCTGGCGGAGGCCGGGTGCTCGCCGTCACCGCCGTCGCCGACACGCTCGCCAATGCGCGGGCCCGCGCCTATCGCGGCGTCGATGCCATCGAATTTGCCGACGGTTTCCATCGCCGCGACATCGGCTGGCGGCAATTGGAGCGTGACCATGCGGCCTAATGTCGCCTTTTCGTTCGGGCTCGCGGCGACGATCGCCTCGGCCGTGCTGTGGCATGGGCCGGGCGGGGCCGCGGAACGGTTCGTCACCCGCTCCGAGCGCGACGTCCGCGAGATGATCGAATATTTCGAGATGGAGCCGGTACGCGGAAAAATGCAGCGCGGGCCGGTCGCACGGCGAATCATCTACGCGGGGCCGGCCGACGAATTCCAGCGATCCGAGCTGGTTCGGCTGGCAGAGGATTTGCCCGGCATCGGGGAGGCTCGCTGGTCGCCGGCGCGCAACGCCCTGACCTATCCGCTGCCATTGATCGTCGAAGCCGTCGGACTGGCGTTGGCCGCCTTCCTGATCGGGCTGACACTGGCCGCGATCGCCTTTTATACCCGGCGGAGTCCCGACTGATGCTCGCTCTGCTGTCCGCCTACTGGCCGATGATCGCCGTCGCCTTCGTCATCGGCCTCGTCACCGGCCGGTTGTTCTTCTGGCCGAATCGAAAGAAGGAAGACTGAATGGGTGAATTGACCGATTCCGTGCTGCTGATCGCCGTCGCGGCGATGATCGCCTTGATCGTCCTTTTCCTGCTGCTTCGGCCGAGGCAAAGAGTTACGCTCAGCGACCCGGGGCCGGTGCGGCCGCACATGGGGGCGCGCGGGGAAGGCAAGGGCCTGACCGACGAGGCTGCGGCCGCCGCCAGCGACATCGCCGGGGATATCATCAGCGCCAGAGTCCACGCCGAACTGCCGGGCGCGTCCGGACCGCCCGACGACCTCCAACTGCTCAAGGGCGTCGGGCCCAAGCTGGCGGCGATGCTCAACCAGCGCGGCGTGACCCGCTTCGACCAGATCAGCAAGCTCAGCCCGGGGCAGGTCGAAGCCCTCGATTCCGACCTCGGCGCATTCCGCGGCCGGCTTGCGCGCGACAAGATCGTCGAGCAGGCCGACTATCTCGCGCGCGGCGACCGGGAAGGGTTCGTCGCCAGGTTCGGGCGTCTCTAGGCGCCGATCAGAACCGTCGTCCCGACCCTGGTCTCGCGGAACAGCTTGGCCGCGAACTCGGCCGGCAGCCGAACGCATCCGTGCGACGCCGGCCGGCCGGGGAGATGACCGGCGTGGAGCGCGATTCCATAGTCATCGAGACGCTGCATGTGCGGCATGGGCGCGTTGTCGTACTTGCGCGAGCGGTGCATCACCTTCTTTTCCTTGATGGGGAAGATGCCCATCGGCGTGTCGTTGCCCGGCTTCCCGCTCGAGATGGTCGAGACGGCGACCAGTTCATCGGCGCGATAGAGATAGGCCATCTGGTCTTCGAGGCTGACGATGAC
>DASTDT010000087.1:0-8250 GCA_035710225.1 Sphingomicrobium sp. | reverse complement strand
TCGCCCATCAACAGCTCGATCTGCTCCTCATGCTCGCGCTGCTGGGTGATATCGGTGTTGGTCCCGAACCACATCGTCACCTCGCCGCCGGCGTTGCGGATTGGCTGGGCGCGCGACAGGAACCAGCGGAATTCGCCGTCGGCGCCCTTTAATGGGAATGTGTCCTCCCAGCCCACGCCGCGGGCCAGCTCGACCTTCCACTTTGCGCTCACGCGGCCGAGATGGTCGGGGTGGTGGACCTTCTCCCAGCCCCAGCCCTGCATCGCCTCGAAATCGGTGCCGGTGTAGTCGTACCAGCGCTGGTTGTACCAGAAGATGCCGCCGTCCGGCCGCGCCATCCACGCCAGCTGGGGAATGTTGTCGGCCAATGCGCGGAAGCGCAGCTCGCTGTCCTCGAGATCCCGCTGGACCAGCGCCTGCTCGGTGATGTCGTGGGCGATCTTTGACGCGCCGATGATCTCGCCAGAGGCGGCGCGGATGGGCGAGACGGTGATCGCCACGAGGATGGTCGAGCCATCCTTGCGGGTGCGGACAGTGTTGAACTTGGGCACCAGCTCGCCGGCGCGGACCCGGGCGAGGATCGAATCCTCCTCCCCCTGGCGGTCGGCTGGAATGAGCCGGCGGATCGACTGGCCGACCATTTCCTCGGCGGTCCAGCCGAACATCCGTGTCGCGGCGCGGTTCCAGCTCATCACGACGCCGTCGAGGTCCTTGGAGACGATGGCGTCGGACGAGCTTTCGACGATCGCCGCGAGATGCGCCTCGGCGGGCGCGGCGTGGGGGACAGGGGACGGGCGGTCGGCGGGTGACATGGCGCGGACCCTAGCAGAAAGCCCGGCCCGCGAAAGCGCCTCCCTCGACCCGCCCCGGATAAGTCACTCTATTCCCCTTGGATTTACGAAGTTCCAGCAGATCGGGGACTTTTCGGCCTCTTTTCTTGAACTTACGCGCGGCTTCTCTCAGGCGTACGAGCACCCCCTCGCTAACTCCACCTAACCCCCTCGGCCTCAAGCCGGGGGGCACCGTACATGGCGACAACCGCAACTAAGCAAGTGCGCTTTTGATGGCGGCGGCCGCGCCAGGCCCCCGCTCGAGGGCCGGGGTGACGCTCTGGCCGGACTTATCGAGTGAGCGTCGTCTTCCACGGAGCATTAAACTGCACCCGCTCGATCGAGCGGAACACGGCGCCGATCTTCGCGATCAGCCGGTCGATTCCGGCGTGGAGGTCGTCGCGGCCCTGGTCGTAGTCGCGGTGGAACATTTCGTCTCTCATTTCTCTACCCCTGCTGGTGGTTAGCCCCTCAGATCGCGA
The DNA here is from genome assembly GCA_035710225.1 of Sphingomicrobium sp. Taxonomy (GTDB): domain Bacteria; phylum Pseudomonadota; class Alphaproteobacteria; order Sphingomonadales; family Sphingomonadaceae; genus Sphingomicrobium. The sequence continues at coordinate 6,938 of DASTDT010000087.1, read as the reverse complement.
AGCAGACGGCGGTCGGCACCGGTTCATCGTCGTTGACCGCGGTGGCTTGCTTGGCCGGTCCCGCCAGCGCCGCCCGGATGATTTCATGCCTGCGGCGGACTTCCTGGGCGGCGATGGCGGCGCCGTTCTCGACATAAAGTCGCGGATTGAAGTTGGTCGTCATGTCTCTTCCCCTTTCGTCAGTGGGCGACGGCGGCAATGCGTGGGAGGGAGACCGCCGTCGCTTGAGTCCGAATTAGTCGGCAGGCGGTCGGACCGCCAACGAAAGGATCGACATAGGCGATAAGCGTAGCTTATAGCTGCGCCTTATGCGCAGGCTTCCGCCATTGTCCGCCGTTCGGGTGTTCGAAGCCGCCGGCCGGCATGAGAACTTCACGGCCGCGGCGCAGGAGCTGCGGATGACCCAGGCCGCTGTCTCCTATCAGGTGCGGTTATTGGAAGAGCGGCTCGGCGCGCCCCTGTTCGTGCGCGAGAAGGGGCGGGCGCGGCTCAGTCCGCTCGGCGCCCGGCTGATGCCGCAACTGACCGGCGCATTCGACGCGATCGACGCGGCGTTCGCGGCCCAGCGCGAGGAGGACGAGGGGCTGCTGACGGTCGCCACCACCTTCACCTTCGCCAACACCTGGCTGGCGTGGCGGCTTGGCGGGTTCCAGATGGCGCATCCCGGCTTCGCGGTGCGGCTGATGACCGGCAATGCAATCACCGACCTCCACGGCGGCGAGGCGGACGTGGCGATCCGCGCCGGGGCCGAGCCGTGGGAGGGGCTGACCTGCGAGCCGCTGATGACCATCGACTTCACGCCGATGTGCACGCCGGGCTTCCTCGCCCGGACCGAGGAAAGGCTGGGGCGCGAGCTGGAGCCGGCTGACCTCATGAGCCTGCCGATGATCAGCCCCGACGATCCGTGGTGGGACACCTGGTTCGCGGCGGCGGGGGTGCGCCACGAGGGTCGGCGGCAGGTGGCGGGCTTAAGGCTCGACAGCCAGGCGGACGAGGGCCACGCGGCGATGGGCGGGCAGGGCGTGGTGCTGCTGACGCCCGAGTTCTGGAAGAACGACATCAAGGACGGGCGGCTGGTGCAGATCTTCCCGCTGACCGCGACCGCGGGCTTCCGCTACTGGCTGGTCTATCCCGAGCACCGGCGTCGGGTGCCCAAGATCCGCCACTTCCGCGAATGGCTGATGGACGCGGTGCCGAAGGGATGAGGCGTTAGGTGCGCCGCGGCGAAGGCCCGCTCCGGCTGCTCTCTTCACCTCCGCCATCGCGGTTCGGCAGGTTCGGCGCATCCCCGCCGTCCGGCTTGTCGCTTTTGTGGACCGAAGTTGGCTGCGGGTCGGCGCCGGTGGCGGTGGCGAAATCGTCGCGGCCGGCGATGTCGCGCTGGATCGCGCCACCCGAGGCGCCGGATTGGGACGGGGTCGACACCTCGGTCAGCTCGTCGATGAGGTCGTTGTCGGCGTGGGGCCGGCGGCGGTCGTCGGTCATGTGCGGGGCTCCTCTCAGGCGATAAAAACGGACGGGCCCGGCGGTGCGTTCCGGCCAAATTGCGGCGCGCGGGTAAGCCCCGCCGCGATGGCTCGCGACGGGGCCTCCCGCGACAGGACGGAAAAACCGCCCGCGGGAACGCCTACGCAATGCTCTGAAACTGGCCCGCGGCAAGGAGGTTCGGGGGCTGCGGGCAGGGGGTGAACGGAGCGGGGGCGGACTCGCTCCGCTCATCAAGCCGAGGCGTTGCACGGGCGGGACAGGCGGGCGAAATCCACAGAAAAATGCTCGTCCGGCCCGCTCGGGGATGACGCGGGCGTGCAGGCGGGAGTAGGCCGTCGCGCATGGAAACCTCCGACCTGTCGATCATCGACACCCCGTTCGCGTCTGCGCTTAGCGACCGCTATCTGGTCTATGCGCTGTCGACCATCACCGCACGCAGCCTGCCGGACGTCCGCGACGGGCTGAAACCGGTTCACCGCCGCTTGCTGTGGGCGATGCGGGCGCTTCGGCTCGACCCGGCCAGTGCCTACAAGAAATCGGCGCGGGTGGTTGGCGACGTCATCGGCAAGTTCCACCCGCACGGCGACCAGTCGGTCTATGACGCGATGGTCCGGCTGGCGCAGGATTTCGCGCTTCGCTACCCGCTCGTCGACGGGCAGGGCAATTTCGGCAACATCGACGGCGACCGCGCCGCGGCCTACCGCTACACCGAGGCGCGGCTGACTCCGATCGCGGCGCAGCTGATGGCCGGGCTCGACGAGGGCACGGTTGCCTACAAGCCGACTTACAATGGCGAGGACGAGGAACCGGACGTGTTCCCCGGCCTGTTCCCCAATTTGCTCGCCAATGGCGCGAGCGGGATCGCGGTCGGCATGGCGACCAGCATCCCGCCGCACAATGTCAGCGAGCTGGCGGCGGCGGCGGCGGCGCTGGTCGACGAGCCGCGGCTTGACGACCGCGCGCTGCTGGCACTGGTCAAGGGGCCCGACTTCCCGACCGGCGGCGTCTTGGTCGACGACGAGGAGGTCATCGCCCGGGCCTATGTCAGCGGCCGAGGTTCCTTCCGACTGCGGGCGCGGGTGGAGAAGGTGGTCGAGAAGGGCGGCGCCTGGCACCTGTTGGTCAGCGAGATCCCCTATGGCGTGCAGAAGGGCAAGCTGATCGAGGCCATCGCCGGGCTGATCGGCGACAAGAAGCTGCCGATCCTCGCCGATGTTCGCGACGAGAGTGCCGAGGACCTGCGCATCATCCTCGAGCCCAGGAGCCGCACGGTCGACCCGGCGCTGCTGGAGGAGAGCCTCTACCGGATGAGCGAGCTGGAGGTGCGCTTCCCTCTCAACCTCAACGTGCTCGACAAGGCGCGCACCCCGGGCGTGATGAGCCTCAAGGAAGCGCTGCTGGCGTGGCTCGACTTCCAGTTCGAAGTGCTGGTCAACCGCTCGCTGCACCGCATCGGCAAGATCGACGACCGGCTCGAGCTGGTCGAGGGATTCCTGAAGGCGTTCCTCAACCTCGACCGGGTGATCGCTATCATCCGCACCGAGGACGAGCCCAAGGCGGTAATGATCGCCGAGTTCGAGCTGACGGAGCGGCAGGCCGAGGCGATCCTCAATATGCGGCTCAGGAGCCTGAGGAAGCTCGAGGAGATGGAGCTGGGCAAGGAGCGCGCCGCGCTGGTCAAGGAACGCGAGGGGCTGGCGAAACTGGTCGAGACCCCGCGGCTTCAGAAGAGCCGGATGAAGAAGGATCTGGCGGCGATGGCGGCCAGGTTCGGCGACGAGCGGCGAACGCTGATCCGGCCGGAGGCGGCGGCGGCGCGGTTCGAGGTCGACTGGAGCCAGATGATCGAGAAGGAACCGATCACGGTCATCCTATCGAAGCGCGGCTGGATCCGGGCGATGAAGGGCCATGTCGCGGCGGCGGAAAGCGACGGCCTCAAGTTCCGCGAGGGCGATGCGCTGGAGGCGATGTTCCACGCCCAGACCACCGACAAGTTGCTGCTGGTGGCGGAGGACGGACGGGCGTTCACGCTTGGCGGCGACAAGCTACCGGGCGGGCGAGGATTCGGCGAGCCGGTGCGGCTGCTGATCGACCTGCCGGCCGAAGTCGGGATCGCCGCCTTGATGAAGGTCGCAACCGACACGCGGCTGCTGTTCGCGTCGAGCGACGGCAAGGGGTTCGTAGCCAAAGGTGAGGCGGTCATGGCCGAGACCAGGAAGGGCAAGCAGGTGATGAACCTGCGCGCCGGGGCCAAGGTGGCGGCGGTGCGCCTGATCGCGGCCGACGACGACAGCGTCGCGGTGGTCGGCGAGAACAGGAAAATGCTGGTGTTCCCTCTCGCCGAGCTGCCCGAGATGTCGCGCGGCCAGGGGGTCACGCTCCAGCGCTACCGCGACGGGGCGCTGGCCGACGCGACCACGCTGGCGCTTGCCGCCGGGCTAAGCTGGCCGCTCGGCGGGGAGAGCAAGAGGGTGCGCAGCGAAAGCGATCTAACCGCCTGGCGCGCGGCACGCGGGGCGGCCGGCCGAATGGCGCCGCTGGGCTTCCCGCGGTCGAACAGGTTCGAGCCCGTAACGGTCGCTCCCGCAGTCGAGCAAAAACCAAGCGAATAAACCAAGTTAGGAAGCGCTTGAAACGGCCTGTTAACGCCCCTCGTTTAACAAGGGGACATGCAGGTTGCACCGACCCTCAGCCCAGGGCGCGAAGACGCGCGCGGCGTTGGTGCGCCGATTCTCCTCGCCGCCTCCCACGGGGACGACCATCAACTGCTCGACGCAATGCCGATCGCCGCCGGCATTTTCTCGCTCGTGGACGGCCGGCTGTGGGTTCAGGCGCTTAACAGCCGCTTCTTCGAACTGGCCGGCTGCGACGGCAGCCCCGATGCGTTCGCCGAGGTCTTCCGCCAATATTCGTATGGCTCCGGAGGCGATTTCGTACGTGCCTTCCTGACCAGTCCGGCAACCGCGCCGACCGAGCTCGAACTGGTCGAGGGCGAGGGCCTTCAGCGCCGCTTCCTGCAATTGAAGGTCGCGCCGCTGCCGCCCGCGCCCGGCGGCGGAACGCGCTGCATGCTGAGCGTCGTCGACCGCACCATCGAGGTCCAGGCCGAAAACAATCTGCGCGCCGAGATGCTTCGGGACAGCCTGACCGGCCTGCCCAACCGCCTCGCCTTCACCGAGATGGTCAGCGAGGCCAGCGCAAGCCCGGTCGGCGAGGTGGGGTCCGACGGCCTGATCAAGCCGCTCGGTCATGCCGTGCTGGTGGTCGACATGCTTCGCTTTTCGCGGATCAACGAGTCGATGGGCAGCCTGTTCGGCGACGAACTGCTGATCACCTTCGCGCGCCGGCTGGTGTCGGCGCTGAGGGCCGGCGACCGGCTGGCCCGCACCGGCGGCAACGAATTCGGAGTGATCGTGACGCTTCGCCGCGGGATCGACGACGCGATGAAGGCGGCGGAGCGGATCCAGGACGTGCTTGCGTCGCCGTTCAAGCTGGCCGACCTGGAGATCAAGGTCGAATGCGCGATCGGCGCGGCGATGATGCACGAGGACAGCGACCCCGAGGAGTTGTTCCGAAGCGCCCAGTTCGCGGTCAAGCAGGCCAAATCGCTGGGCGAGCCCCAGCTCTACCGTCCGGAAGAAGCGAGCCTCGCGCGGCGGCGGTTCTCGATCGAGACCGAGCTTCGCCGGGCGCTCGAGAAGGACGACCTCAAGCTATCCTACCAGCCGCTGGTCGACCTGAAGAGCAGCCATGTGACTGGCTTCGAGGCGCTGGCGCGGTGGGACCACCCCGACCGCGGCGAGATCAGCCCGACCGAATTCATCCCGGTGGCGGAGGAAAGCGGCCTCATCCTCGATCTCGGCCGCTGGGCGATGGACCGGGCGCTGGCGACACTGGCGGGGTGGGACAAGGCCGCCGGCGGGCCGCTGCCGCTTCGCTTGGGAGTCAATCTGAGCGCAATCCAGATCGCCCGCGACGACGTGCCCGCGCTAGTCGGCAGCGCGCTTCGCTCGGCGGGCCTTAGCGGCGACCGTCTCATGCTCGAGCTGACCGAAAGCTCGATCGTCCAGGACCCGAAGCGCGCGCAGCGCGTGTTCGAGGCCTTGAAGGCACTCGACGCGACGGTGGCGATGGACGATTTCGGGACCGGCTATTCGAGCCTCGCCTACCTCCAGCGGCTGCCGATCGACGTCCTCAAGATCGACCGCAGCTTCGTCACCGGAATGATGGGCGACGCCGACAGCGTGTCGATCGTTCGCGCAATCCTCAGCCTCGCCGATGCGCTCGGCATGTCGACCACCGCCGAAGGCGTCGAGACGGTCGAGCTGGCGACCACCTTGGCGGCGCTCGGCTGCGTCTCGGGCCAGGGCTATTATTTCGCCCGCCCGCTCGAGGCGGATGCTGCGATCGATTATTTCCGAAGCCGTCAGCGGCCGGTGTAGCGTTTCACCGGGAAGATCGGCAGGCCGGCGGTGACCCCTTCCTTGCGCCGTGCGACGGCGATTCGCGCCAGCTTGGGATGGCGGAACAGTGCGTGATAGCGCGGGTCGGCCCGCTGCTCCGGTGAAAAGGTCACGCGGCCTTGGTTGAGGATGTCGAGGATCGAGTCGGAATGCGCGTTTTCGAGCGCGAGCCGGGCCGTCCTCAATCCAGCATCGAAACCGCTCATCCGGGAGTCGATGGCGGCATCGCTGAATTCGGCGTATTCGCCCTCGTCGATCGGATCCAGCGGATAGTCCCGCCCAAAGATAAATGCTTCGATGATCCCGCGGCCGTCGGCGATTTCTTGAGGCGAAACGCCATTGTCCACCGCGCTCCTGAGCAAAAGCGGATAATCCTCGCGGTAGACGTCGGCCGTAGCGAAGCCCGCCATCGACAACAGCCAGAACCACCCCACACCTGCGCAGCGCTGGGGACATTGCTTGGCGGCATCGCGCACCGCTTCATAGTCGCCGAGAGAGTAGAGGATTTTCGCCCGGTAGAACTGCAGCAATGTATCGAATGGATCGCCGTCGATCGCTTGCTCGAGATGGTCTAGCGCTTCGCGGGGTCGCCCTCGCATCCACAGGCTCCCGGCCATCGAGTAATGCGCCGGCCCGAAGTTCGGCGAACGTTTCAGCACCGCCTGATCGATCGCCAGAGCCTCGTCGACTTTCCCTTCGAAATTCTTGAATGCCATCGCCCTCGCAACCCACGCCATGTCGTTGTCCGGATCGAGCTCCAGGGCGCGGACGGTTGCCCGGTGCTGTCTGCTAATCAGCTCCCGCCAGCCCATCCCGACGTGACGGGGCAGGGACAAAGCGGTCAGATACGCATGGCCGGCATGGGCATCGGCAAAGTCGGGCTGGATCGAAGCCGCCAGTCGGAATTGCTTGATCGCCTCGACCCGCGCGTCGCGGTCGTCGCGGACGGAGACCCGCTCGAGTGCACGCAGATAGGCTTCATACGCC
>DASTDT010000086.1:0-2618 GCA_035710225.1 Sphingomicrobium sp. | reverse complement strand
CAGCTCGCCCGCCCCGTGGCCCAGGGCGACGCCGTTGATCGCCGCATTGTCGCGCGTGACGGCGATTGCCTGCGCGTCGATGTCGGTGGCGATCGCCCGAGCTTCGGGCCACAGCGCCAGCGCGGCGAAGGCGAGCAGGCCTGTGCCCGTGCCGATGTCGGCGATGTTGGAGAAACGTGCGCCGCCCGCCTCGAGCCGGTCGAGCGCCTCGAGGCAGCCGGCGGTGGTCGCGTGCTGGCCGGTGCCGAAGGCCAGTCCGGCGTCGATTTCAAAGCAGGTCGCCCCGTCGGGCCGGTCCTTGAAGTGCATCGGCGTGTGGACGAAGAAACGCCCGGCGCGGATCGGCTCGAGTCCCTGCTGGCTGAGCGTCACCCAGTCGGCATCCTCCAGACGCTCCAGCGCGGGATCGGCATCGGCGGCCAGCCGCTCGATGGCGGCCATCTCCTGCCAGCCCGGCTGACGGTCGAAATAGGCGTGGATCCGCCAGTCGTCGGGACGGTCGGGATCTGGCTCGTCGGCGACGATCACCGGCGGCGATTCCTCGTCGGGAAACAGCTCCCCGGCATCGGGCAGCGCCTCCGCCTCGGCGCGGGTGCAGGCCAGCGTCACCCGCCAGCTCATCGCGCCGCAGCTTCCTTCGCCAGCCGCTCGTCGAGCGCCTTGGTCAGCCGCTCGGCATACGCCTTGCAGCCGGACTCGTCGAACAAGGGCTGCTGGCCGGTCATGCGCTCCTTCATCGCGCTGGCCGAGGGGTGGGGGGTCATGAGGATTTCGCAGCGGATCGAGGCGATCCTGGCGATCGAGGCGCGGTAGGCGGCGAGCGCGGCCGGGCGCGCCGAGAATTTATAGGCCGGGCCGCTGACCGGCGACAGGCTGTCGGCATAGACCATCGTCCGGCAAACGCCGCCGTCGCAGCTTTCCCATTGCCAGCTCAATGCGCCCGGCGTGTGGCCGGGGGTAGCGATGGCGGTCAGCTGGATATCGCGCAAGCGGATGACGTCGCCGTCACCGATAATCCGCCCGACCGCGGCGGCCGGGAACGGCTTGAGCTGGCCCGATTGCGGGTCGTCGACGCCGTTGGTGCCGGTCGCGAAAACCCGCGCCGCGGGGGCCGAGGCGACCAGGCGGGCGCCGGTCAACTGTAGCAGGCGCGCGATCCCGCCGACATGATCGAGGTGCTCGTGGCTGTGGGTGATGAAGCGGATGTCCGCGAGCCGGAAGCCGAGGCTGCGGATGTTGGCGGCGACACGGTCGGCGCCGCGCTCGGTGCCGCCGTCGATCAGCGCATGGCCCTCGGCGCCGGCAATGAGGATGGCGCTGATCCCGCAAGTGCCGACGAGATACGTGTTGCCGTGGATTCGGACCGGCGGCGCGGGCTGATCCCACTCGGTCGATGTGCCGCACTCGGCGGCCCATAAAGGCCCGGTCTCTTCGATCGGCGCGCGTGGCCGCTCGACCTGGCGCGGTCTCGGCCCGATCGGGATCGAGATTTGCGCCAGCAGCAAAGCGGCGAGGCTAACGGACATAAGATGCCCCGTTGGCATCGATGATCGTGCCGGTCGCGCTTGCAGGCGCGTCGCAGGCGAGCCAGCGGATCACCTCGGCGATTTCTTGCGGGGTGGCGACCCGGCCGAGCGGGATATCGGCGAGCAGCTTCGCACCGCCGCGGCTTTCGAGGTAATCGCCGACCATGTCGCTGGCAGTGAAGCCGGGACAGACGGCGAAGGCGAGGACATTCTCGTGTGCATAGCCCCGCGCGATGGTCTTGGTCATCGCCACCATGGCGGCCTTGGACGCGGCATAATGCCAGTGCTTGGGGCTGTCGCCGCGATAGGCGGCTCGGCTGGCGACATTGATGATTCGGCCGCCTGAATCCGCTCCCCGCCAGGTAGCGATGGCGAGGCGGCAAAGGTCGGCGCTGGCCTGGAGGTTGACCTGCATCGTCCGCGCCCAGGCGGCGTGCCATTCCTCGTCGGAGGCATTGTCGTCGACCGCCTCGAAGATGCCGGCATTGTTGATCAGCGCGTCGATCCGGCCGTCGAGGGCTTCGAATGCCTGTTCCCACAGACGGCGGGGCGCGGCCGGATCGGTGAAGTCGGCGGCAATCAGACTTTCGCTGCCTTTGGTCGATTGGCCGGCGACGCGGTGGCCGGCGCCTTCCAGGGCGTTGAGCGTCGCCGCGCCGATTCCGCGGCTAGCGCCGGTAAGGAGGATGTGCATCGCCTCCGCCTAGCAGGTCCTCATCCCGTCGGGGAGTGGGTCGGGCAGGGGCGAAAGGTGAAGTCCTCGCTCAGGAAGCCAGCCGGTTGACGAACGTGTCGGTGGCCTGGCTGAACTGCTCGATCTGCTTGGAGACCCGGCCGAAGCCCTGCTCGACATTGTCGATGTCGGCGGCGACGCTCTCTGTATCGGCGCGGATCGCGGCGATGGTCGAGCTCATCGAATCGGCGGCAAGCGCCGTCTCGTCGACCGCCGCAGTGATCATCGTCACCGTCTGCGCCTGCAATTCCATCGCCTGGCGGATCCGGTCGGCGCTGGTCTGAACTTCCTCGACAGTGGTCTGGATCGAGGCATTGGATTCGACCGTTTGGCGAGTGGCGGCGGTGATCGCCGAAATC
>DASTDT010000085.1:0-4285 GCA_035710225.1 Sphingomicrobium sp. | reverse complement strand
GAGCCAGCGGCGGTGCCATTCGTTCTTCACGCCGATCCGGGTGTTGAGGATGATCCCGGCGGCGATCACCGCCTCGACCAGCGCGAGCTCGAACAGGGCGCGGTTGAGGATGTTCGCGGCCAGCCCCATGCACACGGCAAGCGCGCCGAGAACGAAGTTGAAGATGTGGCCGCTGCGATAGGTCTGGGCGAAGCGCGTCGCGAGCTGGTCGGCCCAGGAATAGGCGGTTTCCAGCAGGTCGAGCGGCGCCCGGATCTCGTTGGCTTCGGCGAAGTCCTGCCGGTAGCGGACCCATTCGACGCGGATTTCCTCGGCGCACACCGCCTCGCGCATCCGGCTCGGCTTGAACCGCGCCACTCCCGCAATCGCGAGCATCAACGGATATTCGATCCGGGCGCGGATGCGCCGCACCCGCTCGCGCGCGAACAGGGCGAGGAAATTGCGCTCCTGCGGGTCGGCCGGCGGTGCGAACAGCGCGCTGAGCAGCATGGGCAGGTGAAATTCGTCGAACGGCCGCTCGGTCGTCTTCTCGAGCCGGTTGGTGATGACAGTCGGGTCGAAGGCGCTCCACAGCAGCCGCGGCGGCTCGCCGCTCTCGGTCGGCAAATGGACGACCGGCGTGCCCTTGACGACGGCGATCTCGACCACCTCGCCGGTGCCGCCGCGGCCGCGCGCCGGAAGCCCGTCCCACACCGCGAGCAAGAGATCGCTGTGCGCGATCGTCGCGCGGCCCGTCATCACATAGGCGTCGATCGGCTGTTCATGTTCGCCGGGAAGCTCGAGCACGCAACCGGCCTTCGCCATCAGCTCGTCGAACGCGGCGCGCGAATCGTCGTCGGCGAGCTCGCGCCGGTAGACGGGCGCCGGGAAGGGCAGGATGACGTGGAGCTCGAAGCCCAGCTCGAGCGCGATCCTCGCCGCGAGCTGGTCGGCGCCGTCGGCGAGCGGCGAGATGAACAGCAGCCGCATCGGGTCGGATGTGTAGAATTGCGCTTCCTGCTCGCGAATCGCCGCCGCGCCGTCGACGAGCAGGTTGAGCGCGCTCCGGATCCGCTTGCGAAGCGCCTCGCAGGCTTCGGCCGAAAGCGCTTCCTTGCGGTGGCCGGTGATGCCGACGCTGAGCACAAACGGCAGGCGCGGGGGGTGGGCCGCGGCAGGCGCGGTCTTTCCCAAAGCGCCGCTCATTGCGGCGAGCTCAGGTCAGCTTTCGATACCCCCAATGCGCCAAAATCCCGACCAGGAACGCCACGACCACGAATATCCCGACTGTAACGGCGTCATACGCGTCGGAGACCAACTTTGGACCCCCACCGTTTTCGATAATTGGGTCAAGATCGGGATAACCGTCGAAGTTGAGACGATAATGCAGTTCGACGGGGCCATCGTCCGCCGGATTGTTGTTCCGGCTCAGGACGACGAGTTCTTTCCCATTGTCGGTGACATATTTGCCGAGGATTTGAGCATTTTCCTTGTTTGATTGGTCAGGCTTCTGCCCTGCTCGCACCCAAATCGGGTCGTTCCGATCGAATGTTACATTGTTCGCGTTGGCTCCCGTCAGCTTGAAGCTGATGAGCCATTCACCACTGTTTGGTGGAAGCACGACGGGTGCCACGGGATGCCATTGTTGAGTTGGCGTTGGTGTAAGCGGTACCGTCTTCACGTTATTCGGCATTTGCAGTTCCCCTGTTTTTAGCCCGAGCATTGACATACGAATCGGTCGCGACAGTCGGCCGTTTAGTTTTCGATGATGGGATCGATCGGCTTTGGCTGATTTTCGCCGTTTAACACGTTAAGCTGATAGCGAAGCCGCACTCGCCCGCTGACCTTCCCATTGTGAATAGTCAGGCGGTCGTTACTGGGGCGAATATTGGTGATGTCCGGATGCGTGGAGCGCTGGTGCGGACAGTTTCCATTGTCGACACACACCCAAATTGGATCCGCCGTGTCGAAATGATAACCGTCGTCGATCGCGCCGTCGCTTAGCTCGAACTCGATATCGCCCGCCGCGGCTGGTTTCAGTTTATGGAGTTTGGCGGGGTACACCTTCCCAAAACCGACCCCCCAGTAACCCAAGGTTCGTCCAAACTTTACTTTTTCCATTGCAACCCCCTTTGCTCAGACTTTCAGAATGTCGGCCCGTGTAATGCCGATTGCGCCTAGCCTTGCCTTCAAGCGCGCCGACTCCGTGCGATTGCCTACGCGCTCGAGGAGCTCGGCCCGCTCGCCGATTTCGGATGGGCGTTCATTCGCAAGCGTCGCGAGAGCCGCGATTCCTGCCTGCCACGAAGCGCGAGCTGCCTCGGCGTTATTCGCCCGCTGATACGCATCGCCGAGCAGCCGGTGCGCCTCGGCGAGGGCGCGAGCATCGCCGATCCGGTCGCTGGTGCCGGCCGTCCTCGCTGCCTCAACCGCAGCCTTGGCGAGCGCCATTGCATCAGCGTTGGCGCCATTCAAAGCAGCGAGCCTCGAACGAACAAGCAAGCAGTCGCGGCGCGTTGCGCGGCGTTGCGCAATGCTGGAATCTTTTGCGATCAGCGCATTGACGATCGCGCAGCCCGATTGGGCAAGCGTGGCGGCTTCTGCCCGGTTGCCTATGGCAAGCAGGAATTCGGCAAGCCGCAGCTTAACTCGAGCGTTGTGTTCTCGCCATTTGTTGTTGGTCGGCTCGACTGCCAGCAAGCTGGTGGATTCGCTGACAGCGGCCCGCAGACTTTGCTCGGCATCGTCCAGCTGTCCGCGAGCCGCGTACAAGTTGCCGAGCCGCTGGTACCCGAGAACCAGTCTCTGGCGATATTCCACGTCACCGCCGCGACGGGCGATGACGCTCTTGAGCAGCGCCACATGCCGTTCACGCAATGCGCTGCCTTCGTCGATTCGCCCCGTTGCGAGATGGGCATCGGCAAGCCATGCCAGCGCCTCGGAAAGCTGCTTCTGGTACTCATCATTGTCCGGGTCGGCGGTCGCCAATGCCTGCATTGTTCCCAGCGCCTGCTGGAAAGACTTCGTTGCCTCGGAGAACCGCTGTTGATCATAGAGCGCGACGCCGAGATTGAAGTCGCCATACTGCGCTTCCATGCGCCATTTCATATTGTCGGGCTCAAGCGACACCATCTGCGCGCCAAGACGCTTGTATTCGCGCAATGCCCGTTCCGTCGCGGCTTGGTCGCCCCGGCTCCGCATGATTTGAGCGACGTAAAAGACGCTTTGCGCGTGTTCGAACAAGCGCTGAGGATCGTTGGGGTCGCGCCGAATGGCTTCGGCCGTGCCAGCCATGGCCTCGCGATAAAGGCGCAAGGCGCCATCCAGATCCACGCGTGCGGTTGCAACTTCCGCCATCAGGCTCAGTGCGCGCGACCGCTGCAGGAGCGCGGCGTCCGACAGCTCCGACATGTCCTGCTTGCTGTAATAGGCGAGCACGCGCGAGCCGACGCCGTCGAGCGCTTCAAGCATTCCAATCGGCTGCAGTTTCTCCTTCAGATCACCGACCATGAACTGAACCAGTCCTTCCGCTTCGCGCCTTTGGTCGCGGGCGGCATCGCGCGCCTCGATCGCCGTCACCGCAAGCAGCAGCGCTGCGATCATTCCCAGGAAGGAGGCGCCGGTGATGGTCGCCAGCCGGCGCTGGCGGCGGACCTGGTCGCGCTGGACCAGCTCGTCGAGCCCGACCCCGAGCATCCCGGCGACGATTTTGAGGAAGCCGAGCCGGCGGCCGTCGCCGACGTCGCGAAGGTCGGCGGCAAGCGGCTCGGCGCGTTTGGCGGTCGGCCGCCCGCGGCGGTCGTATTTGCGGCGAAGCGCCGGCGGCAGGCACTCTTCGGACTCCTGCCCCTTGACCTCGCTCGCGAAGGGCTCGCCGGAAATGATTGCGGCGATGATGCATCCGTCCGGATGGAGCCGTCTGAACAGCTCGATCTCGGCATTGGTCCATTTCGACGCGGCCGCGGCCGGCGAGCACAGGACGATCAGGCAGTGCGAGGCCTGCAGCGCCTCGCGGATCTCGGTGCCCAGGTCCTGCGAGGCGGCAAGCTCGTGCCGGTCGCGGAAGATCGGCGTCAGCCGGCGCGGCACCACACCGGTGGCGGTCAGCCGCCCGGCCAGGCTGGCGGGCACCCGGAAGCGCTCGAGCTGGCCGTGCAGCCAGTCAGCGACGACCGAATCGTTGTGGCTGTAGCTTAAGAAGGCGAAATACTGATTTCCGGCCGATGCGAACGCCGGCGCTGCGGGCTTGGCCGAAACGCGATTCCAGTCGAATGGACTCGCCCACTTGTTCATGCGGTCTCCCCCG
>DASTDT010000084.1:0-8643 GCA_035710225.1 Sphingomicrobium sp. | reverse complement strand
GCGCACCTCGACTACCGTCCCGGACACGCCGGGCGGAAGCTTGAGCGAGGTGTCGCGAACATCGCTGGCCTTTTCGCCGAAGATCGCGCGAAGCAGCTTTTCCTCGGGCGTCATCGGGCTTTCGCCCTTGGGCGTGATCTTGCCGCACAGGATGTCGCCCGGCTCGACCTCGGCGCCGATGTAGACGATGCCCGCCTCGTCGAGGTTGCGAAGCGCTTCCTCGCCGACATTGGGGATATCGCGGGTGATGTCCTCCGGCCCGAGCTTGGTGTCGCGGGCCATGACCTCGAATTCCTCGATGTGGATCGAGGTGAACACGTCGTCCTTGACGATGCGCTCCGAGATCAGGATCGAGTCCTCGTAGTTGTAGCCGTTCCACGGCATGAACGCGACGAGCACGTTGCGGCCGAGCGCGAGCTCGCCGAACTGGGTCGAGGGCCCGTCGGCGATGATCTCGCCCGCCTCTACCGTGTCGCCGACCTTCACCAGCGGGCGCTGGTTGATGCAGGTGTTCTGGTTCGAGCGCTGGAACTTCATCAGCGTGTAGATGTCGACCCCGCTCTCGCCCGCGTGGATGTCGTCGCTCACCCGGATGACGATGCGGGTCGCATCGACCTGGTCGACGATTCCGCCGCGACGGGCGGCGATGGCCGCGCCGCTATCACGAGCGACGGTCTCTTCCATGCCGGTTCCCACCAGCGGCGCATCGGCCTGCAGGAGCGGAACCGCCTGGCGCTGCATGTTCGAGCCCATCAGCGCGCGGTTGGCGTCGTCGTTCTCGAGGAACGGGATGAGCGAGGCGGCGACCGACACCAGCTGCTTGGGGCTGACGTCCATCAGCGTGATCTGCTCGCGCTGGGCCATCAGGAAGTCCCCGGACTGGCGGCTCGAGACGATCTCCTCGGCAAACCCGCCCTTGGCGGTGAGCTCGGCATTGGCCTGGGCGATGGTGTGCTTCTGCTCCTCCATCGCCGAGAGATAGACCACCTCGTCGGTGACCTTGCCGTCGATGACCTTGCGGTAGGGGGTCTCGATGAAGCCGTACTTGTTGACCCGGCTGAAGCTGGCGAGGCTGTTGATGAGGCCGATGTTCGGGCCCTCGGGAGTCTCGATCGGGCAGATCCGGCCGTAATGGGTCGGGTGGACGTCGCGGACTTCGAAGCCTGCACGCTCACGCGTCAGACCGCCCGGCCCGAGCGCCGACACGCGGCGCTTGTGGGTGACTTCGGACAGCGGGTTGGTCTGATCCATGAACTGAGACAGCTGCGACGAGCCGAAGAATTCACGAACGGCGGCAACCGCCGGCTTGGCGTTGATCAGGTCGTTGGGCATGACCGTCGACACGTCGACGCTGCTCATGCGCTCCTTGACCGCGCGCTCCATGCGCAGCAGCCCGACGCGATACTGGTTTTCCAGCAACTCGCCGACCGAGCGAACGCGGCGGTTGGCAAGGTTATCGATGTCGTCGATTTCGCCCTTGCCGTCCTTCAGGTTCACGAGTTCCTGAACGACCGCGATGATGTCTTCCTTGCGCAGGGTCGTCACCGTGTCCTCGGCATCGAGGCCAAGGCGCATGTTGAGCTTGACCCGGCCGACGGCGCTGAGGTCGTAGCGCTCGGAATCGAAGAACAGGCCGTAGAACAGGGCATCGGCCGTCTCACGCGTCGGCGGCTCGCCGGGGCGCATCACGCGGTAGATGTCGGCCAGCGCCGAATCCTGCTCTTCCGACTTGTCGGCCTTGAGTGTGTTGCGGATCCAAGGACCGGTGTTGACGTAATCGATGTCGAGCAGCTCGAGGCGGTCGGTGCCGGCCTTGTCGAGCAGCTCGAGGTTCTCGGCGGTCACCTCGTCGCCGGCCTCGATGTAGATCTCGCCGCTCTTCTCGTTGATTAGATCGTAGGCCGAGAAGCGGCCGAAAATCTCTTCCGTGGGAATGAGGACGTTCTTGAGCCCGTCCTTGGCGGCCTTGTTGGCGAGGCGCGGGCTGATCTTCTCATTGGCCTTGAAGATCACTTCGCCGCTGTCGGCGTCGACTACGTCATGGTTGGGCTTCTGGCCGCGCCAGGATTCAGCGGCGTATGGGATCTGCCAGCCATTCTTGCCGCGCACATAGATGACCCGGCTGTAGAAGGTATTGAGGATTTCCTCGCTGGTCAGGCCAAGCGCGTGGAGCAAGGCGGTGACCGGAAGCTTGCGCTTGCGGTCAATGCGGACGTTGACGATGTCCTTGGCGTCGAATTCGAAATCGAGCCACGAACCGCGATACGGGATGACCCGCGCGGCAAAGAGGTACTTGCCGCTGGCGTGGGTCTTGCCGCGATCGTGGTCGAACAGCACGCCCGGCGAGCGGTGCATTTGGCTGACGATCACGCGCTCGGTGCCGTTGACGATGAACGTGCCGTTCTTCGTCATCAGCGGCATGTCGCCCATGTAGACGTCCTGCTCCTTGATATCGATCACCGACTTGGCCTCGGTGTCCGGATCGATCTCGAAAGTCGTCAGGCGCAGCGTGACGCGCATCGGCGCGGCATAGGTGAGGCCACGCTGGCGGCACTCGTCGACGTCGAACTTGGGCTCCTCGAGCTCATAATGGTCGAAGTCGAGGTGCGCGGTGCCGGCGAAATCCTGGATCGGGAAGACCGAGCGGAGCGTCTTTTCGAGGCCCGAGACATAGCCGGTGGCGGGGTCGGAACGGAGGAATTGCTCGTAGCTCTCGCGCTGAACCTCGATCAGGTTCGGCATCTCGCTGATCTCGTGGATGTTGCCGAAGATTCGGCGGATTCGACGCTGCTTGATGTTGCGGGCCTGGCTCGGCACGGCTTTCGCTTTGGTCGCCATGAAATTCCTGCGCTCCGGGCGCACGGAAATGCGCCCCTCAAATGGTGGTGCGGCGCGGCTCCCGTAAATTCCCCGCCATACGTTCAGGCCGTTGCGCGGATCGGCCCGTGTCCCGGCGGGGACAGGAAAAGCCCCGGGCGCACGAAGCCGTGCGGCGGAGCCGTTATGTCTGGATGCGTTCCGATATAGCGCAAATCCTATCGCGCGCAAGTGGGTGCGTCGGTCACAGGCCTGTGCCGTCTTGGACTTTGGTGAAGGGCCCTTAGCTTGGCAGGAAAGGAGCCGCGCCGATGACCGCCACTATTCGCGATTTCCACGTCCACCTCTATTTCGATCCGCCCGAAGTCGAGCGGGCGAGGGCGGTCGCGGCCGAGCTTCAGCGCCGTTTCGCGGTTCCGGTGGGCCATTTCCACTTGCGGCCAGTGGGCCCGCACCCGCGCGGTAGCGTCCAGGTCACCGTCCCGCCGGAGCAGTTCGGCGGCGTGGCGGCCTATCTCGCGGTGGCCCGCGACCAACTGACGGTGTTCGCCCACGCGTCAACCGGCGACGACCGCGCCGATCACACGAAGCACGTCATCTGGTTCGGTCAGTCAGAGTCGCTGGACTTGTCGATTTTCGACTGAGCCTAGTCCGGCTCCTCCAATATCGGGACTTTCCCTGCCGCCCGGCCTTGCCTATCCTGGCTTCGGAACCGGGGGGCGCCAGATGCCATTTCGTCATGCTCATTGGTGGGTCCTCGCGACCTTTCCACTCGCCGCGCTGGCCTTCTGGCCAGGATATATTTCGGTACTTGGAACGAGTCCCTGGTCGTATCACCTGCATGGCGCCACCGCCTCGATGTGGCTGCTGCTGCTGGCGATCCAGAGCTGGAGCATCCAGCATGACCGACGCCAGTTTCACCGCACCAATGGGCTGGTGAGCTTCGCCTTGTTCCCGCTGTTCCTGGCGGGCGGCGCGACGATCTTTGTCGGCATGGCGGAGCGGTTCGTGGAAGCCGCGTCGCCCTTCTACCGGCTCTATCCGCCGCGCCTCGCGTGGCTCGATTTCGTCGCGATTCTTGGAATGGCGTTCTTCTACTTCCAGGCACTTCGCTACCGGCGGTTTGTCGGCAAGCACAGCAGCTATCTGCTCGCCACCGCCGTCTTCCTGCTGCCGCCGATGCTCGGGCGTCTGGCACCGCTGGCGATGGGACTGAATCCGACGCAGCCCGACTTCTTCGAAAAGCTTCATGGTGGCTTTCACGTCGGCAATATCGCGACGGCGGCGATCGCCTTCTTCATCGCCTGGCGCGCAGGGCGCAACGGCAAGCCGTTCACGATTGCCGGCGCGCTCGTGCTTCTATCCAGCCTGCTGTTCGAAATGCCCGGCGGGCTGGCCGCGTGGTGGTCGCTCTACCCGCACTTCGCGGACCTGCCGGCAGCGCCCCTGGCGCTGACGGCCGGTCTGTTCGGGGCCGCGGTCGGCTGGGCTGGCTGGCGCGCCGGAAGCCCGCGGCGGGAGCCGCTCGCCGCCGCCTAGAACAGGATGGCGACGATGATGAGGATGATGATCAGCGTTCCGATTCCGAGCGTGACGTTGCGGCCCATTTCAAACTCCTTCGTGGCTTCGATTTCGTAACGAAGGCGGAACGGGCGTTACCGGCGCGGGGTTCCCGCGAACGGAAAAAGGGCGACCTGTTTCCAGGCCGCCCTTCCCATCCGCAGGCGCTTCAAGACACCCACGAAATCTAATTCGAAGCTTACTTGAGCTCGACGGTCCCGCCGGCTTCCTCGATCTGCTTCTTGATCTTCTCGGCTTCGTCCTTGTTGACGCCTTCCTTGACGGCCTTCGGAGCGCTCTCGACGAGCGCCTTGGCTTCGCCCAGGCCGAGGCCGGTGATGGCGCGGACTTCCTTGATGACGTTGATCTTCTTGCCACCGTCGCCGGTGAGGATCACGTCGAACTCGGTCTGCTCTTCGGCAGCCGGGCCGGCGGCGGCGGCGGCCGGCGCGGCGGCGACGGCAGCGGCGGCCGAAACGCCCCACTTCTCTTCAAGCAGCTTGGCCAGCTCGGCCGCCTCGATGACGGTCAGCGCCGACAGGTCTTCAACGATCTTGTTCAGGTCAGCCATGTCTATTCTCCACTTGGGCGCGTCACGCCCGATGTTGTCGTTTGGTATCGGTACAATCGAAAATCAGGCTGCGGCCTTGGCGGCGAAAATGCGCGCCAGCTGGCCACCGGGCTCCATCAAGGTGCGGGCGATCTTGGTCGCCGGCGCCTGGACGAGGCCAACAAGCTTGCCGCGAAGCTCGTCGAGCGACGGAAGTGCGGCCAGCGCCTTTACCCCGTTCACGTCGAGCATCGTCTCGCCCATCGCTCCGCCAACGATCTCGAACTTGTCGTTGGTCTTGGCGAATTCGACCGCCACCTTGGCGGCCGCCACCGGGTCCGACGAGGTCGCCAACGCAGTCGGTCCCACCAGGAACTCGCCGAGCGGGCTGTACGTCGACCCTTCGAGGGCAATCTTGGCAAGCCGGTTCTTCGCAACCTTGAACTGGGCTCCGGCGTCGCGCATCTTGGCGCGCAGGTCCGAGGACTGCGCAACCGACAGACCGAGATTGCGGGTGACGACCACCACGCCGGTCTCGGAAAAGACGCTCTTCAGCTCGGCAACCAGATCGGCTTTTTGCGAACGATCCATGCCATACTCCTTTTCGGTCGAAGCGAGGGCTTCGGCCGAGGTTCAAACCACCCCGCCGCCGGTCGGCGACGAAGCAATGTCCGCAGGGGCATGGGATCAAGGCGACGGACCTGGCCGTCGCACGAGCAGAGCGCGCAAGCGCCCAGCTTTGAATTCCTGTCCCCGTCTAGGCCGCGAATTAAGAGGAACCCTCAGCGACTGTCTCGGACGAGCGACTTCCCGAAGGAAGACGGAGCGCGCCTATACCGGGTCCCTTCGCAAAGTCAACGCGTTGGCCGCTTGACAATCGCTTCCGCGCGAGGCCCCATCGCGTCGAAAGCGCGGGGAGGTTGGATGGTCCGGCAGCTGGTCATGGTCGTCGCCGCAATCCTGTCCGCTTTGTCGCTGGCTCCCCTCCACGCGCAGCCGGCCCCGCCTCGGGTCGTCGCGGTCGGCGACCTTCACGGCGATTATTCGGCCTGGATCGATATCGCCCGGGCAGCGCGGCTGATCGGGCCCGACCTCAAATGGAGCGGCGGACGGACGGTGCTGGTACAGCTCGGCGACATCACCGATCGCGGCCCCGACAGCCTCAAGATCATCCGCCATCTGCAGCAACTTCACCGCCAGGCGCGCAGCGCCGGCGGCAACGTCATCGTCCTCCTCGGTAATCATGAGGCGATGCAGGTGACGGGCGACCTGCGCTATGTCCATCCGGGCGAATATGCCGCCTTCGCGGATCGCCAGAGCGAGCGGCGGCGCGCGCTTGCCTATGATGCCAACAAGGTCGCGATCGAGGCTTTCTATCGCCAGCGCGACGCCTCGCTAAGCCCGGCGGCGATTCGCGCGATGTGGATCGCCGACACCCCGCTCGGCAAGGTCGAGCACAATATCGCCTGGGGGCCGGAGGGGGAGCTCGGCAAATGGGCGGCCAGCCTCCCCGCTGTCGCCAAGGTCGGGACCAGCCTGTTCGCCCACGGCGGGATCAGCGCCAATTATGCGCTCGTCCCGTTGGCCGAAATCAACCGCCGGGCGCGCAAAGCGGTGCAGGCCGGGACCAGCGACCGCACCGCCATCATCAACGATGAGTTCGGGCCGCTGTGGTATCGAGGCCTGGTCACCGGAACCGGGGCCGGCGGTCGCCCGAGCGCGGCCAACGAGCTCGACGTGGCGTTGAAGGCATTCGGCGCGAAGCGGCTCGTAATCGGCCACACGCCATCGCCCAGGGGTGTCGTCGTGGATTTCGACGGGAAGCTGGTGAGAATCGATACCGGGATTTCGCGCGTCTATGGCGGCGTGCCCGCATGGATCGAGATCCTCGGCGACAGGGTCGTTCCGCACACGGCCGCGAGGAGCCAACCATGAGGGTATGGACGTTTGCCCTGGCGCTCGCCGCCATGCCGGCGGCCGCGAACGCGCAATCGGCGCCAACCCCGTTGTTCGCAAGCAACGAGCCGGTCCGGCTGACGATCACCGGCGCGATCGACCAGGTCCCAAAGGGCAGCCAGCCGGGGACGATCGCGGTCAGCGGCGGTGAGGCTTTGCCGGTGATGCTCGAGCCGCGCGGGATTACCCGCCGCCAGCGCGACGTCTGCCAGTTTCCGCCGATCCGGGTCAGTTTCACCCAGCCGCCGCCGGCCGCCTCGCTTTTCGCCGGGCAGCGCCGGTTGAAGCTGGTCACCCACTGCCGCGCCGCGGAGGGTTTCCAGAACTTCGTCCTGCTCGAATTTGCGGCCTACCGAATCTACAATGTGCTGACGCCGCTGAGCTTCCGCGCCCGGCTCGCCCAGATCGACTATCGCGACGGTGCCGGCCGGTCGATTGCCAGTCGCTTCGGCTTCTTCATCGAGGATATCGACGATGTCGCCCGCCGCAACGCGATGCAGGCGGCGCAGGTGGGCGAGCGCTTCCCGGTCACCCGCCTCTCGCCGACGGACGCGGCGCGGTTCGCCATCTTCGAATATATGATCGGCAATCTCGACTGGGCGATGCAGGCCGGGCCGCCGGGCGACAATTGTTGCCACAACAGCCGCCCGGTCGGGCCGCAAGGCGCAGGTTCGGCACAGCTCGTGCCCGTGCCCTATGATTTCGACTTCTCGGGCCTGGTCAGCGCGCCTTATGCAACGCCGCCGTCGAGCGTCCCGGTAAGCAACGTGCGCCAGCGCCGCTACCGCGGGCTGTGCCGCCACAACGACCAGGCGCGCGCGCTGTTCGCCGAATTCCGCGCCCGGGCACCCCAGATCAGGCAAGCAGTCACCGCGGTGCCGAGCCTCGACCGCGGCGCCCGCGACCGCGCGCTGGGCTACCTCGACGGCTTTTTCCGCGACATCGCCACCGACCAGTCGGCCGAAGCAAAGTTGCTCAAGACCTGCCTGGGCTAGGTTTTCGGCGGAACGGTGGGCGCGCCCGGCGCCGCGGGATCGACGGGCGCGGGCGGCGGATCGGGGCAGGTCGCGGGGTCGAAATCGGTCATGAACCGCTTCATTCCGGCGCGCTCGCCATATTCGCTGATCCACAGGATGACGAAGCAGACGTTGAACGCCAGCGCCATGACGAACGCCAGCTCGACCGCGCCAATTCCGGAGGCGAGGCCGACCCCGACCGAGAGCAGGATGTAGAGCGCGTCGCCCGAGCTCTTGAGGCTGTTCTTGAAGCGCACCGCGCCGGCGATCCCGCCCAGCGCGAAGGCCAGCGCTAGGCTGTTCTGGACGACGATAACGATCGATGTAACGATTACCGGCAGGATCAGGATCGAGCTGATCAGCGACTGGTCATATTCCTCGGCGGTGCGGGTCGACATGTAGACCCAACTGGTCGGGAGCGCGGTGAGGAGCGCGCCGAGGATCGCGACCGACAGCCATCCGAGACTCTGGGCCAGGCTCTTGACCTTGGGGTCGCCCGAGGTTGCCGCGGCGTCGAGCGCGCTCTTGCCTTCGCTGGCGCTGATCAGGTCCTGGGCGCCGCCGACTGGAAGGTAGCCGCGCAGGTCGGGATAGGCCTGGAGAAGCAGGAACGTACCGCCGAGAATGACCGCATAATAAAGCGCCAATTGGACGATTAGCCGGCTCGCGCGCATCTCGATCCCCCCTAACGTGCGTCAAGGGATGCTAGGTCATTCCCTGCCGGTCGCCAAGTGCGCGCTTCCG
>DASTDT010000083.1:0-5130 GCA_035710225.1 Sphingomicrobium sp. | reverse complement strand
CGTACCGTCTTGAGCCTGTGGCAGGCCGCGCCTATGTCGCGGCTCACCGCAACGAGGAGATAGTTCGATGACGATCCAGGCCGGCGACCGCATTCCCGATGTCCAGGTCAGCCTCGCGACTCCCGAAGGGCCCGTGCCGGTCCGCACCGGCGACTATTTCGCCGGCAAGAAGGTCGCCCTGTTCGCGGTGCCCGGCGCCTACACGCCGACCTGCTCGGCGCGGCATCTGCCGAGCTATGTCGAGAAGGCCGCGGAATTGAAGAGCAAGGGTGTCGACGAGATCGTCGCCACCAGCGTCAACGATGCCTTCGTGCTCGGCGCCTGGAACGAGTCGGCTGGAAGCCCGGACATCACCATGCTGGCCGACGGAAACGGTGAATTCGCCCAGGCGCTCGGCCTCGGCATGGACGCCTCCAAGTTCGGTATGGGCCAGCGCAGCCAGCGATATTCGATGATCGTCAACGACGGCGTCGTCGAGCAGGTCAATGTCGAGCAGCCCGGCGCCTACGAGGTGTCGGGCGCGGAGACCCTGCTCGGACAGCTGTAGCGCCACAGTGGGCTCGAGCGCCGAGGGGATCTCCAGCTGCGACGGCGGCTGGCACTTTCGGCGCCGTCGTCCGTTCGCTTCTCACATCCATTTTGTAGAGGAGTAGAAAATGGCCACGACCAAAACCCGCAGTACGTCGCAGCGCGGCCGACCCACCGGCAGCCGCACCACCAAGAGCCGCGCGTCGAGCACACCCAGCAGTAACAGCAGCAGCAAGCGCGACGACGGCCTCGCCGCCCGCACCGGCCGGACTATTCGTGACCGGCCCTATGCAAGCGCCGCGATCGCGGCCGGAGCGGCCTCGCTGGTTGCCGGAATCGCCGGACTGTTCGCCTTCAAGCGCAACAGCGGAAAGAGCTGGTCACAGCTCGGCGACGACCTGTCGACCCAGGCCTCGGGCCTGGTCGACGACGCCACCGCCAAGGTCAGGGAAGCCAAGGCGAGCCTCGGCGAGAAGCTTCATCGCGACGGCGTCGATGCCGAAAAATCGCAGGCCGAAATCATGCAGGAGGCGCTGACCCTCAAGCAGACCGGCGAGCAGTCCAACGTTCCGCGCGATCCGATCATGGAGCAGGACATCAAGGCCGGCATCGCAACCAGCAATCATGAAGCGAAAGCCGGCGCCAAGGCGTACGACTAATTCAACTGGAAGGGGCGCTTCGGCGCCCCTTCCCTTGCTACATCCGAAATCGCCGTACGACGCGCGGCTTTACCAGCCCGTCGGCAATCCCTTGTTCTGCTCGTCGAGCCACGCCTTCAGCGGCGCGAAATATTCGGCCATCGCCGTCCCCGACATCTGGCGGCTTCCGGTGAACGCCTCGAGCGCGTCGGGCCACGGCTTGGACGCGCCCATTTCGAGCATTGCGTTCAGGCGCCGGCCAACCTCCTTGTTGCCGTAGAAGCTGCAGCGGTGAAGCGGGCCCTTCCAGCCGGCCTGGTCGCACGCCGCCTTGTAGAACTGGAACTGGAGGATCCGCGCAAGGAAGTAGCGCGTGTACGGCACGTTTCCGGGAATATGATATTTGGCGCCGGCATCGAACGCCGTCGCCGGGCGATCCGCAGGCGGCGTGATGCCTTGGTAATCGAGCCTCATCTTGGTCCAGGCCGTATTGTAGTCGGCGGGCTGGATCGAGCCGTCGAAAATCTGCCAGCGGTAGCGGTCGATCATTAGGCCGAACGGCAGGAACGCGACCTTGTCCATCGCCTGGCGGAGCAGCAGGCCGATGTCCTTGTCCGCGCTCGGCACCTGGCTCCGCGGGAGAAGCCCGATCTGGACCAAATATTCGGGCGTGATGGACAGCGCGACGGCATCGCCGATCGCCTCGTGGAAGCCGTCGTTGGCGCCGTTGAGATAGAGCAGCGGCTGCGCCTTGTAGGCACGCTGGTAATAATTGTGGCCGAGCTCGTGGTGGATGGTGACGAAGTCATCCGCGTTCGGCTTGATGCACATCTTGATGCGCAGGTCGTCCTTGTTGTCGATGTCCCAGGCCGAGGCGTGGCACACCACCTCGCGGTCGGCCGGCTTGGTGAACATCGAGCGGGTGTAGAAGGTCGCCGGCAGCGGTGCGAAGCCGAGCGAGGAGAAGAACCCCTCGCCGATCCTGACCATCTTGATCGGATCCAGCTTCTTCTTCTCGATCAGCTCGGTAAGGTCGTAGCCGACGTCGCCGGCGCCCGGCGGCGCGACGAGCGGATAGATGTTGCCCCATTCCTGCGCCCACATATTGCCAAGCAGGTCGGCGCGGATCGGTCCCGTCGCCGGCTGGACCGAATTGCCGTACTTCTTGTTGAGCTTGGCGCGGACAAAGGTGTGGAGCGCCATGTAGAGCGGCTTCACTTCCTGCCACAGCCGCTCGGTCTCGGCCGCGAACTGCTCGGGCGGCATGTCATAGGCCGAACGCCACATCGTGCCGGTGTCGTTGAAGCCAAGCTCCTTGGCGCCCTGGTTGGCGATTCCGACCAGCTGGACGTAATCGTTCTTCATCGGCGCGCCGACATTGTCGTGCCAGCTGGTCCACATTTCGGCGAACTGGGCCGGGCCGTTCTTGAGGTTGCCCATCTCGGCCTCGATGTCCGAGCCGCTGATGGGCTTGCCGCGAAGCGTGCCCTTGCCCTTGCCATAGGCCGAGTTGAGGCGGGTCGCGATCTGGTTCAGCTGCTCGGCGGCGCCGGGCGTCGTCGGCGCCGGCAGGACGATGCCGTTGCGCAGAATGTCGAGCTTGCGCTTCACGTCGGGGTCGAGGCCGGGGAGCGCGGCAAATTTGGCCGCCTCGAGCGCATACTTGACTGTCTTTTCGGTTCCGATGGCATTGATCCGCGCGGCCATCGCGTCGGTATCCTCGGTGATGTAGGTCGAGTTGACCCAGTTCACCTGGCTAGATTCGACCGTGTAATCGAACAGGTCCTTTTCGACCGCGGCAACGAACGCCGCGGCGCCTTCGGCAGTCATCGGATAAGCGGCGCCTTCAGCCGGAGCGGCGGCCGGCGGCGGCGCATCGGCGGCCGAAGCCATCGGCTGGGCAACGGCGGTGGTGCAGCCGGCGAGTGCGAGTGCGGAAAGCGAGACGGAAAAAGCGAGACGGTTCAAGGCAGCGACTCCTCGTTGCTGGGTTCGGGTCTGTTCGCGTGGGCGGAGGAGTGAGCCCGACTCCGGCGTCCGTCAAGCCTCTGCGCAGAAGGCGGAAATGGCATCGCCGAACTCGGGCTTGGTAACGCTCGACATGTGCGTGCCGGGGATGGGCTGGTAGCGGGCGTTGAGAAGCGCCCCGGCCAGCGCCGGCGCGGAGCCATTGTCCTCGTCCTCGGTGCCGCACAGCACCATCGTCGGCATGGTGAAGGCCTGTAGCCAGTCGGGATGGGCATCCTCGAACGTTCGAAGCAGATGGCCGGCGGCGATGCGATCGACCTTCATCGTCTTCATGAACTGGATCGCCATCCACCATTTGTCGCCGCGCGTGGCGAGATCGTACTGGGCGATCGCCTCGTGGAAAAAGGCCTGGCGGCGATTCCAGTCGGCCAGCCCCTCGAGCCCCATCCCGGCGAGGATCGCCTTGCGCGGCTTCGCACCCTCGCCGATCAGCTGGACGGTGGTTCGGGCGCCGAGCGAGAAGCCGCCGAGGACATAATCCTCGAGCGAGAGATGGGCGGTCAGCTCGGCCATGTCGCGGGCGAGGACCCCGCGCGGATAGGCCTCCGCCGACTGCGGCCTGGCGCTCAGCCCATGGGCGCGAAGATCGGGCATGATCACACGCAGGCCGCGGTCCACGAGCTTTTGCGCCGTTCCGAACTTGATCCAGTTGGTATGGCCGTCGGAAAACAATCCGTGGATGAGGAGCACCGGCCGCCCCTCCCCAATCTCGCGCCAGGCCAGTTCGACCCCGTCTGACGCGGTCCAGTGGTGGATGTCAGGATCGCTCAATCGGGAACCTCGCGGCCGATCGCTTTCCAGCGCTTGGCGACGCTCTCGGTCGTCGCGCTGGACATGCGCGGCAGGTCGCGTGTGTCCAGCCATGCCTCGTGCAGGCTCTCGCTCCCGGCATGGACCACCGGGCGGAATCGCGACGGGTCGTCGAAACTGCCGAGCGTCACATCGGGCTTACCGCCGCCGTCGGCGAACTGGAAGCCGAGCGGCGTGCCGCAGGTCGAGCAGAACGGTCGGCGGGCGATGGGCGAACTTTCGTACCAGTCGGGCTCGCTCAACCACTCGAGCTTGCCGGGCTCGACCTGGACGAACGCCGCGGCGAAGCCCCCGGTGGCCTTCTGGCACATCCGGCAATGGCAGAAATAGGCGTCGTCGCTGTCGATCTCGGCCTGGTAGCGGACCCGGCCGCACTGGCAGCCCCCGGTCATTGTCGTCACGGCAGCGGGGCTCCGGCGGGCGGCAGCGACATATGCTCGTGGACGATCAGCCAGCGGCCGTCGGCCTGACGCTGGAGCACTTGGGTGAATCGGGCGCGCAGCATCTGCCGCGCCGGCCCGACCTGGGCGGTGAAACCGACGATCCCCGAAGAGACGAGCGTATCGTCGTCGAGCTTCTGGTTATTGCGCTCGGTGACGACGAAATCGGCCGGCTTCATGGCCATGAAATTGGCGGTCTCGCGGGTGACGATGTTGCGGTCGCGGGTCGGGGCGAGCGTGCCGGTCGAAAACACCACCGCGTCGGGCGCATAGAGGGCCATCGCCTGCTCGGCCGAGCCGGAACGCCAGCTATCCTCGACCGCGGCAACGACTTCGGCCGGATCGTCAGTCGTGGCGGCTTCATTGGCCACCGGGGTCTTCTGAACGTCGCACGCGGCGAGCGTAATGCTGGCCGCCCCAATTATCATCCAAAGCCGCATGTCCGGTCTCCTTCGGTGCGGCAGGGTAAGCTTCAGGCCGCCTTCTGCAAGTGGCGGCGGCCGAGCAGCTCGGCGATCTGGACGGCGTTCAAGGCCGCGCCCTTGCGCAGATTGTCGCTGACCACCCACATGGCGAGGCCATTGTCGACGGTCGGGTCCTCGCGCACCCGGCTGACGAAGGTGGCATAGTCGCCGACGCATTCGACGGGGGTGACGTAGCCGCCGTCCTCGCGCTTATCGACGAGC
>DASTDT010000082.1:0-4338 GCA_035710225.1 Sphingomicrobium sp. | reverse complement strand
ATCCGGGTCGGCCAGGCGATGCGCTTGAGATAGCGCGCGACCAGCTCGGCTTCGGGCGAACGGCCGATCTTGCCGCGGGCGATGATGTGAAGCAGCAAGCCCCGGGGCTCAGGCGCCGCTTCCGGCCGCCTTCGGCTCCTCGTCGCCGAACGCCCACATCCGCTCGAGATTGTAGAAGGTGCGGACCTCGGGCCGGAACAGATGGATGATGACGTCGTCGGCGTCGATCAGCACCCAGTCGGCGACAGGCAGACCCTCGACCCGCGCGATCTTGCCGAATTGCTGCTTGATCTTGTCCGCCAGCTTCGCCGCCATCGAAGCCACCTGGCGCGACGACCGGCCGGAGGCGATGACCATATGGTCGGCGATCGAGGATTTGCCGGCGAGCGGGATGGTCACCACCTCGAGCGCCTGATCGTCGTCGAGCGATTGCATAACCAGGCTGTGCAACGCTTCGACGTCGGCGGGCTGTCTGGAATGAGGTGCCTTAATGGGGTCGGCCAAGATCGTTCCTTTTAGGATGAGTCGCCATTGCGGCTGCCGCGCAGAAAGCGGCGATGCCAATGGGGATTGCGTGCGCGCAAGGCGGTGGCCGATGTCGGATCGGGCGGCAGGCGAAGAAAGGTGATCGCCGGTGCACTCCACGCCGTCCATTGCCGTGCCATGGATGCGGGGCGGACGAACCACCGCAGCCAACCCATCGCGCGCGCCGCTCGGGCCTCGTCATCATAGCCCGGGCGGGAAATGACGGCAATCGGCACTTGGCCAGCCATTCGCCGCCACTCCTTCCACTGATGAAATTGGGCCACAGTGTCCTCGCCCATGAGCCAGATGAAGCGATGCTGGGGGAAGCGGTCGAGCAGCGCAGCGATCGTGTCGACGGTAAAGCGCGTGCCCGCCTTGAGCTCGAAATCGCTGACCCGGATCGGGGCGCGGCGGGCGACCAGCCGGGCGACCCGCAGCCGCGCGTCATAGGGCGCCATGCCCGCCGCCGGCTTGAGCGGATTGCCGGGCGAGACCAGCCACCAGATCTCGTCCAGGCCGAGCGCGCGCAAGGCGGCGAGGCTGGCGCGGCGGTGGCCGACGTGAGCCGGATTGAACGATCCGCCAAGAAGACCGATGCGCGCCATGTCGCCGAAGCGCTAGCATGGCGGGCAGTCGGCGCATAATATGGCGGCAGGGGGCTAGGATGTCGGAGATCGATGGCATCGGCGAAGCGGTGACGGGCGGCCTGATTGCACGCGCAGTCGAGCCGCAGGCCGGCGAAGCTGTGGATGACGGCCACACCCACGAGCAGTGCTGCCTCAACTGCGGCATGTTGCTGATGGGGCCCTATTGCTCGTCCTGCGGGCAGAAAGCGCATGTCCATCGCTCGCTGATCGCCTTCTGGCAGGACATGGTGCAGGGGCTGTTCAACTTCGAAGGCAAGATCTGGCGGACCCTGCCGATGCTCGCGTGGCGGCCGGGCGAGATGACCCGCCGCTACATCGATGGCGAGCGCGCCCGGTTCATTTCGCCGGCCGCGCTCTACCTGTTCAGCGTCTTCCTCATGTTCGCGGTCCTGAACTTCAACGGCGCGATCGGTCCGGATGTCTCGAACATCCGGCCCAACCTGGCGATCGCGGCCGATGATGAGCGCGCCAAGATCGCCAAGCTCGAGGAGCAGCGTAAGGCCGCGGCCGAGAAGGGCGAAAGCACGACGCAGATCGAACGCCGGCTGGCCGCCAGGAAGAAGGATCTGGCGCAGATCGAGGGCCTTCAGCGCGGACAGCCGATTCAGTTCGACGCGACGGACGCCGAGGAAGCGCCCGCTTGGGCGCGAGAGCTGATCGTCAAGGTCGCCAGCGATCCGGAAGCAGCGGTGTTCAAGGTCCAGGACGCAGCGTCGAAGTATAGCTGGGCGCTGATCCCGCTGTCGGTGCCGTTCATGTGGCTGCTGTTCCCGCTGCGCCGCCGCTTCCACCTCTACGACCACACGGTGTTCGTTACCTATTCGCTGTCGTTCATGATGGGCCTGGTGATCGTCGGCGGCGTGCTGATCGCGGTCGGCTGGGCGGGCTGGGCGTCGTTGCTGTTCTTCGTGCCGCCATTCCATATCTACTGGCAGCTCAAGGGCGCCTACCAGCTCAGTCGGTTCGGCGCGCTGTGGCGGACCATCGTGCTGCTGATCTTTTCCTTCATCGTGCTCGGCCTGTTCGCCGCGATGATGGTCGGACTCGGCCTCTTCGACTGACCTTGGTCAGCAGGGGTGTTTGGTGGCGAGGATGCGGTTCATCGCCTCGGCCATGTCGATCGCCTGCCGCTCGGGCCGAGGGATAGCCGACAGGCGATTCATGAACTCCTCCGTGCCCATTCGGCGGCTGGTGCCCTTGGGCGGGCAGTAGCGCGGCTTCTCGCCGGCCTTTTCGGCGGCGATTCGCCGCGCGCGGATCAGCTCGCCCGCGGCGCGGACTTCCTTGGTAAGGGCGCGGATTTCGCCCATCGCCAGAAGCGCCCGGCTGCCTTTCCTGTGAAGCGCGTCGGCGCGGCGGTGGAAGTCCTCCGCGTTCATTTTCTGCGCTGCGGCCGGCGCGGCGGCGGTTACGGCCAGGAGGCCGGCAAACAGGATTTTCATTCGAACAGGATTCCTCCGCGGCGGATAATGCACAGGCGTCGCGAAAAGGGAACGCCCGGCGCTGCGGCCCTCAGCAGGGGTAGCGGCGGGCGAGATGGGCCTTGAGCGCCTCTTTCGAACTGGTCGAGGCGCGTTGCACCGGCGGAACGGCGCGCATGGCGGCGAGGATGTCGCGATTGCTGAGCGCGACTCCCTTGCCCGGCGTGCAATAGGCTTTGGGCCGGCCGGCCGCTGCCGCCGCCTTGTTGTTCGCCGCCAGCTCGGCGGCGTCGGTCTTGACCTGCTTCATCAGTAGCTTGAGGTCCTTGGAAAAGACCGCCATCGCGCCCTTCTTCTCGAGCGCGTCGGCCTTGGCGAGAAAGGTCTCGACCGGCATCGCAGAGGCGGCGGCGAGCGGCGCGGCGGCAAGCGCCAGGCCGATAAGCAACAGGCGGCGGTACATTCACTCCCCCTCGATCGCGGACGAGGAGGTTAGGCGTTCCCGCAGATGAACGCCTTTTGAACGCCTAGCCGGCGGCCGGCGCCGGTCCGCCGATTCCACCGCGCCCGGCGCGCTTGGCCTTGGGGATGGAATTGCCGGCGGTCGGAATGGTGGGGGCGGAGCTTCCGCCGCGGTCGATCGAGCCGCCGCTTAGCACGGTCGTGATCTCGTCCCCGCTCAGAGTTTCATATTCGAGCAGCGCCTGGGCCAGCTTCTCGAGCTCGTCGCGGTGCTTCTCGAGCACCGTCTTGGCGCGCTCGTAGCCGGTCTCAACCACGCGCCGGATTTCCTTGTCGATCGCCTGGGCCGTCTCGTTCGACATGTTCTTCTGGCGGTTGACCGAATAGCCGAGGAACACTTCCTCGTCGGCCTCGGCATATTGCAGCGGCCCAAGCTCGTCGGACATGCCCCAGCGGGTGACCATGTCGCGGGCCAGGTTTGTGGCGTAGCTGATGTCGCTCGACGCGCCGGAGCTGACCTTGTCGTAGCCGAACACCACTTCCTCGGCGACGCGGCCACCCATCGCCACCGCGAGGTTCGCGTACATCTTGTCGCGGTGATAGGAATAATTGTCCCGCTCGGGCAGGCGCATGACCATGCCGAGCGCTCGGCCGCGCGGGATGATGGTCGCCTTGTGAATCGGGTCGGACGCCGGCTCGTGGATCGCGACGATGGCGTGACCGGCTTCGTGATAGGCGGTCATCTTCTTCTCGTCCTCGGTCATCACCATCGAGCGCCGCTCGGTGCCCATCATGACCTTGTCCTTGGCCTCTTCGAACTCGCTCATCGCCACCAGCCGTTTGCCCTTGCGGGCGGCGAGCAGGGCCGCTTCGTTGACGAGGTTGGCGAGATCGGCGCCAGAGAAGCCGGGAGTTCCGCGGGCGATCACGCGCGGGTCGACGTCGGGCGCCAGCGGCACCTTCTTCATGTGCACCGCAAGGATCTGCTCGCGGCCGTCGATGTCGGGGCGCGGAACCACGACCTGGCGGTCGAAGCGGCCGGGGCGCAGCAGCGCCGGGTCGAGCACGTCGGGCCGGTTGGTGGCGGCGATAATGATGATGCCCTCGTTGGCCTCGAAACCGTCCATTTCGACCAGCAGCTGGTTCAGCGTCTGTTCGCGCTCGTCATTGCCGGTGCCGAGGCCGGCGCCGCGATGGCGGCCGACCGCGTCGATCTCGTCGATGAAGACGATGGCCGGTGCGTTCTCCTTGGCCTGCTCGAACAGGTCGCGGACGCGGGAGGC
>DASTDT010000081.1:0-2255 GCA_035710225.1 Sphingomicrobium sp. | reverse complement strand
TCGCTCGGCCGGATCGATGCCGTGCTTGAGGGCCGCCAGCGCGCCCATCGGCTTGATGGTCGAGCCCGGCGGATAGAGCGAGTTGAGGACCTTGTTGCGCAGCGGCTGGCGCTCGTCGTCGCTTAGCGCGGCCCATTCGATGCGGCCGATTCCGTCGGAGAAGCTGTTGGGGTCGTAGGCCGGCATCGACACCATCGCCAGGATGTCGCCGGTCAGGCAGTCGAGGATCACCGCCGATCCGGATTCCTCGCCCATCCGCCGCGCCGTGAACTCCTGCAACTCGGCGTCGATCGCGAGCTGGACGGTTTGGCCGGAGCGATCGGGCTTGGGGCTCAATTCGCGCACCAGCTTGCCGCGCGCGGTCAGCTCGACCCGCTGGCCGCCCGGAACTCCTCGCAATTTCTGCTCGAGCGTTTCCTCGAGCCCCTCCTTGCCGATCTTGAAGCCAGGCGTGACGAGCAGGGGATTTTTGTCTTCGGCTTCATATTCCGCGGCCGAGGCGGCGCCGACATAGCCGACCAGATGGCCGACCGCCGGCCCGGTCGGATAGAAGCGGGAGAAGCCGCGCTGCGGCTGGACGCCCGGAAGCTCCGGCAGGCGTACCGTCACAGCCGCATATTTTTCGTAGGGAACGTTCTCGGCGACCTGGACCGGCTGGTAGCCGCGCGCCGCCTTCAATTCCTTGATGATGCGGTCGACTTCGTCGGCATCGAGCGCGAGCAGGCTCGCCAGCAGGCGCAGGGTCTCGGTCGGCCGCTCGAGCTGCTCGGGAATGATATCGACCCGGAAATCGCTGCGGTTGATGGCGATCGGTTTGCCATTGCGGTCGACGATCCAGCCGCGCCTCGGCGGAACGACGATCATCTGCACGCGATTGTCCTCGGCGAGCAGGGTGTAGTGCTTGTTCTGGCTGATCGAGAGATAACCGAGCCGGGCCAGCAGAACGCCTCCGAACGCGGCCTGGGCGCCGCCGACCAGAAGCATCCGGCGGGAAAAGCGGGCCGATTGATGGGCCGGCGTGAACCTCATCGGCCAAGTCTCCAGCGGTCAAGTCGGACCGCGACGAAAGCGGCAAGCGGGAATGCCAGCATCTCGATTAACGCGGCCGGAATCGTCATCGACGGTCGGGGCGGCGCTCCTGCCAGCCCGGCGACGGCGGCTTCGACCCAGGCAGCGGCAGCGACCAACAGCGCGGCGAGAGCCCATTCAATCCAGTAATCCCGCCACTGGGTGCGGCGGTCCACGACATCCATCACCAGCATCAGTGCTGTCCATAGCGCCACCGACATACCCAGAGGGGCGCCCGAAAACAGGTCGTTGACGAAGCCAAGTGGCGCCGCCCACCACGCCGGCCAGGCGTCGGCCCTAAGCATCCGCCAGCCGAGCAGCATCAGCAGCCCGAAGCTGGGCCACCACCCACTCGCCGAGACTATCGGCAAAGCTGCCAGCGCCGACGCGAAGACGACGCTTGCCGCCGGGACGTAGGCGGCGCCGGTAACCGGCCCGCGGCCGTGCGCCTTTCCGGCCAGGCCCGCACGAACCATCGCTTAGTGATCCTCCGTCGAAAGGGCGGCGCTCGCGGCCGGCTCGAACGGCCGCTCGACCAGAGCAAAGCTGGCTTCGCTCGGATCCGCCAGCGGCAAGCCGATCGCGCCGTCGTCGTCGAGCCGGATGATCCGCGCCACCGGAACCAGTGGCGGATAGAGCCCGCCGGTGCCCGACGTGACGATGACGTCACCGCGCTTGAACGGGTTACGGCCGACTTCGAGCGGGCGAATATCGACCGTTCCGTCGCCGCGCCCGGTCGAGATGACCGGGGTGCCGCCGCGCAGGATTCGCGCCGGGACGATGTTCGCCCGGTCGCTGACCAGCAGGACCCGGCTGGACCGAGCGCCGGCGTCGATTACCCGGCCGACGAGGCCGTCGGCGGAGCGTACGGGCATTCCAACTTCAACCCCGTCGCTTGTTCCGACCGAGAGGATCGCGAAACGCCGCGGGCTCTGGAAGCTCGACCCGACGATCCGTCCGGCGGCGACGGCTTCCTGACGCTCCTCGCGCAGACGCAGCGTGCCCTTCAATTGCCGGTTCTCGAGCACCACCGCATTGGCGCGGATGATCTGCCGGCGCAGCGCGGCGTTCTGGGCCTTGAGAGCGGCGTTCTGGTCCGCTGCGTCCCAATAGTCGCCGGCTCCGCTGGCCAGGCCCGACACCGTGGCCGACACGTCGGACAGCCCGTTGGTGACCGGTGACATGAC
>DASTDT010000080.1:0-48982 GCA_035710225.1 Sphingomicrobium sp. | reverse complement strand
ATGTCGACCGGCTGATCATTGGCGAGCCCGAGGGCGGGCAAAGCGAGCGAGTGGCCGCCATCGCGGAAGTGTTCGCCCAATCGGGCATTCGCGCGGAGGCCGTGGCGGATATCCGCCGCGCCACCTGGTACAAGGCGTGGGGCAATATGACGATGAACCCCTTGTCCGCGCTGACCGGCGCGACCGCCGACCGGATCATCGCCGAGTGCCGGCCCTTGATCCTCGATTGCATGGAGGAAGCGCGCGCGATCGGTGCGGCTATCGATTGCCCGATTACGGAAAGCGGCGAAGAGCGGATCGCGGTCACCGCGCGGCTCGGCGCCTTCAAGACGTCGATGCTGCAGGATCTGGAGGCCGGCCGAAGGATCGAGCTGGAGGCCCTGCTAGGCGCTCCGCTCGAGCTGGCCGAGCGCCACGGCGTTCCGGCGCCCAACCTCGCCAACCTCTACGCCGCGACCCGGTTGCTGGCCGAGACGCGCGGGCAAATCTAGGCGGCGACTACCTTTTGCTCGATCGTCCCGAAGATCGGGTGATGCCGATCGTCGGTCATGGTGATGGCGATGGTGTCACCGGCCTTGAGGAAGCCCGTCTCAGGCTTGCCGCGAAGGATCGTCTCGACCATTCGCAGTTCGGCGATGCAGCTGTAGCCGAGCCCGCCCTCGGCGACCGGCCGTCCCGGGCCACCGTCAGTGTCGCGATTGCTGACCGTGCCCGAGCCGATGATCGTTCCGGCGCCGAGCCGGCGCGTCTTCGCCGCGTGGGCGATGAGCGTGCCGAAGTCGAACGTCATGTCCTCGCCCGCATCGGCTCGCCCGAACGGCTTGCCGTTCAACTCGACCCTCAGGCAGCCGTGAAGCTTGCCGCCCCGCCAGCGGTCACCGAGCGCCTGCGGCGTCACGAACACCGGCGAGAAGCTCGACGCCGGCTTCGACTGGAAGAAGCCGAAGCCCTTGGCCAGCTCACCAGGGATGAGGTTACGAAGGCTGACGTCGTTGGTCAGCCCGACCAGGCGGATGAGGCTCACGGCGTCCTCGCTCGACACGCCCTGCGGCACGTCGCCGGTCACCACCACCACCTCCGCCTCGAGGTCGCAGCCCCAGCTTTCGTCGGCCAGCGGGATGTCCTCGCGCGGGCCGAGGAACGAGTCGGAGCCGCCCTGGTACATCAAGGGGTCGTGCCAGAAGCTGTCCGGCATCTCGGCGCCGCGCGCCTGCCGGACCAGCGCGACATGGTTCACATAGGCTGAGCCGTCGGCCCACTGGTACGCGCGCGGAAGGGGGGACGCGGCGTCGCGCTCATGGAAGCGCATGCGCGGAATGGCGCCATGCTCGAGGTCGGTGCTTAGGCTCTCGAGCAACGGCTCGAACCGCTCCCAGTCGTCGAGCGCGCCCTGCAGCGTTGGCACGATATGGCCGGCGTCGGCGAACCAGGCGAGATCGTCGGAGACGACCACCAGCCGGCCGTCGCGGCCGCCCTTCAGGGAAGCGAGCTTCATTCGGTTTTGTTCCTGTCTGTGGGGAGTGCCGGCCCGGCGTTCATTCGATCAGGGAGCCTGGATCGACGTGGAGCCATTGCGCGTGCTTCGGGGCCTTTTTGGTCTGGCTCCATTCCTCGAGCATCAATGGCGCCACGCGCTCCAACTCGGCATATTGGTCGGGGGTGCCGATGTTGCAGGCAAGCTCGAGCCGGTGGCCGTTGGGGTCGAAGAAATAGATCGAGCGGAAAATGCCGTGGAAGGTGGGTCCGAGCACCTCGACGCCCTGCGCTTCGACATGCGCCTTGGCGGCGGCCAGAGCATCGAGGTCGGCAACCTGAAAGGCGATGTGCTGCACCCACTCGGGCGTATTGGGATCGCGGCCCATTTCCGGCTGGTTGGGCAGTTCGAAGAAGGCGAGGACATTGCCGCCGCCGCAATCGAGGAAGACGTGCATGTACGGGTCGTAGGCGCCGGTCGAGGGTACATGGTCCTCGGCGAAGGCATTGGTGTAGCGCATGCCGAGCACGCGTTGATACCAGGCGACCGTCTCGCCCGCGTCCTTGCAGCGATAGGCGACGTGGTGGATTCGGTCGAGGGCGAAGGGATGGCTCATGGGCCCATCGCGTTACGCTGGCGCGCTGGATATTTCAAACCGAGGAGCGCGATTGAGCCGGGACCGCCTTGCAGTCCCGGCTCGTCATTGGTCAGTTGACGTTGACCTCGATCTTGTCGGGGATGTTGATGTCGCTTTCTTGCGCTCCGAAGCCCAGCTGGTCGCGGAACAGGAAGAGCAGGACGAGAACGACGATGATCAGCAGCACCACGGCAAGAACGCCGCCTCCGCCGCCGCCGCCGTCGGTTTCAACGATCGTCGTCCGCTCAACGGTTTCGCGGTCGGGTCCGCGGTCATTTTCGTCGACCATGTTACCAGCTCCCTGTTTTTCTGTTGTTCCTGCGAAACGAACGCGCATTGTGCGGGCGGGTTCCGTTGGCAGGCAGGCGAGCGGGGGCGTGCGCGAGGCTGGCTCGCGGCGGACCGTCCAAAAATGGGAAGTCGGTTGGGCCTTAGCCCTGACGCGCCTTAAACCGGCGGTTGGTCTTGTTGATGACGTATGTCCGGCCGCGGCGACGGATCACCCGGCAATCGCGGTGACGCGACTTGAGCGACTTCAGGGAGTTGCGAATCTTCATGGCCGGGCGCTGCCTTGCTTGCTTTGTCGTATTTTCGGAAGGTCGTTAAACCGGGCGTCCCCCTAGTCAGCGGCGGTTGCCAAGTCAAGGCGCGAAGGCGTTGCGAGCCAGCGAAGGGCTAGGCATGGCGCCGATGCTTTCCTATCAGGCCCGCCAACCGACCCAGCACAAGACAGGCACCATGGCCCTTACCATCTCAAGCTCGTTCGATTCCGGCAACATCCGGGTTATC
Source organism: Sphingomicrobium sp. (assembly GCA_035710225.1). GTDB lineage: Bacteria > Pseudomonadota > Alphaproteobacteria > Sphingomonadales > Sphingomonadaceae > Sphingomicrobium. Next base: position 46,082 of record DASTDT010000080.1, on the reverse strand, counting down.
TCTCAGTCCGGCGATAGCGCCAAGCTCGAGATCGTCGCCGATCACATGAGCGATTTCTACCAGTGGTTCCACTTCCGGCTGGCCGGTGCCGGCGGGCGCGAGGTGACCCTCGAAATCGTCAATTGCGCGGGCGCGGCCTATCCGGACGGCTGGCCGGGCTACCAGGCGTGCGTGTCGATCGACCGCGAGGATTGGGTCCGGGTCCCCGACACCAGTTTTGCCGACGGCACACTGACCATCCGCCTGACGCCGGAGACCGACATCGTCTGGCTGGCCTATTTCGCGCCCTATTCGATGGAGCGTCATCACGATCTCGTCTCCACCGTCGCTGCGCTCCCTGGGGTAGGCTATCGGAGCCTCGGCAAGAGCCTCGACGGGCAAGACATCGACTGCCTGACGATCGGCGAGGGCAAGCTCACCGCCTGGCTCTACGCCCGCCAACATCCCGGCGAGACGATGGCCGAATGGTGGATGGAGGGCGCGCTCGAGAAGCTGACCGATGCCGACGACCCAATTGCCCGCGTGCTGCGATCGGAAGTCACCTTCCATGTCGTTCCCAACATGAACCCGGACGGCTCGCGCCGGGGGCACCTTCGGACCAATGCGGTGGGGGTCAACCTCAACCGCGAATGGCATTCGCCCAGCGCCGACAAGAGCCCGGAAGTACTGTGCGTCCGCGGCGCGATGGACCAGGACCCACCGGCCTTCGCGATGGACATCCACGGCGACGAGGCGATCCCCGCCAATTTCCTCGCCGGATTCGAAGGCATTCCCTCGCTGACCGAGCGCCAGTCGCGGCTGTTCAAGCTGTTCAGCGATACGCTCGAGCGGCTGTCGCCCGACTTCCAGACCCGCCAGGGCTATGAAATTCCGGCTCCCGGCCAGGCCAATATGTCAATGTCCACCACCCAGCTGGCCGAGCGCTATGGCTGCGTGTCGATGACCCTTGAAATGCCGTTTAAGGACAATCTCGACTTGCCCGACGATCTCTACGGCTGGTCGCCCGAGCGCTCCAAATATCTGGCCGGCGCCTGCCTCGATGCGCTCCACGCCATCCTGCCCGAGCTGAAGGAGGCCGCCGCCCAGGCGCCCGCCCGCGAGCGCGAGACCGTCTGATGCCGACGCTCGTGCTGCTTCGGCACGGCCAGTCGCGTTGGAACCTCGAGAATCGCTTCACCGGCTGGTGGGATTCCGACCTGAGCGAGCAGGGCATCGTCGAGGCCCGTGCCGCCGGTCGGTTGCTGGCCGAGCGCGGCGTCGACTTCGACGTTTGCTTCACCTCGGTCCTGACCCGCGCCATCCGCACCCTCCACCTCGTGCTTCATGAGATGGATCGGCTCTGGCTGCCGGTGACCAAGGACTGGCGCTTGAACGAGCGGCATTACGGTGGCCTCACCGGCCTCAACAAGCAGGAGATGATCGACCGAGTTGGGGCCGACCAGGTCAAGATCTGGCGCCGCTCGTTCGATATCCCGCCGCCGCCGCTGGAGGCAAATAGCCCGTGGCAGTTGGCGGGAGACCGCCGCTACGAGGGCATCGCGGTTCCCGAGGCCGAAAGCCTCAAGGACACGATAGCGCGGGTGCTTCCTTATTATGAGGCCGAGATCGTGCCGGGGCTGAAGGCCGGGCAGCGGGTCATCGTCGCCGCTCACGGCAATTCGCTGCGCGCCCTCGAAAAGCATTTGTCCGGCATTTCCGACGACGACATCGTCGGTCTCGAGATCCCGACCGGCAAGCCGATCGTCTACGAGCTCGGCGAAGACCTCGCGGTCCGTGACCGATATTATCTCAGCGAGCGTTAGGCGGCATTCTTGCGCGAATACATCGCGCGGTCGGCGCGATCGAGCACGCTTTCGGCGGTGTCGCCACGCTCGATCATGGCCAGGCCGATGGCGACGCTGAGGTCGAGCGCAACTCCGTCGTACAGCAATTCGCTATCGGCAACCTGCATCGCCAGGCGACCCGCGGTCTGCGTCGCGACTTCCGCGGGACTGTGATCGAGCAGGACCGCGAACTCGTCACCGCCAATGCGTGCGACGAGGTCGGTCTTGCGGACATTCTCCTTCATCAGCGCGGTCAGGTGCACCAATGCGGCATCGCCCGCGGCGTGGCCGTGCGAATCGTTGATCGATTTGAGGCCATCGACGTCGATGAACAGGATCGCCGCAGGGACGTCGTGCCGTTCATGGCGTGCGAGCACCATCTCGAGCGCCTTCATCAGGCCGCGGCGATTGGCAGTAGGAACGAGCGTATCCATGCACGCCAGGCGATCGAGTTGCTCGACCCGCGCCTCGAGGCGCGCAACCTCGGCCTCGAGGCGGCGTATCTCGTCCATCAACGCCTCTGGTTCGGCGTCCAGCACCATATTTTCCATCAGTTCCGCTAATGCCCGCGATCTTCACGGTGGATATAACAGAGGTTAAGTGAAACCGGAACGGCAGTTCGCCGAATTGTCCCGCCGCCGGACGATTGCGCGGCCCGCGCCTTCTTCCTACACCCGCCGCTTGGAGCTTTCACTGGGGAGCAAGCTGACATGGGCGCTGTCGTCGTCGGGATCATCATGGGCAGCCGGTCGGACTGGAGCACCCTTCGCCATGCGGCCGAGACGCTCGATGCACTCGGCATTGCCCATGAGGCCAAGGTCGTTTCCGCCCACCGCACTCCGGAGCGGCTCTATGATTATGCGCGCGGCGCCAGCGGGCGCGGGCTCAAGCTGATCATCGCCGGCGCCGGCGGAGCTGCCCATTTGCCGGGGATGACCGCGGCGATGACCGCATTGCCGGTGCTCGGCGTGCCGGTCGAATCGAAAACCCTCGGCGGAATCGATAGCTTGCTGTCGATCGTCCAGATGCCCGCCGGCGTGCCGGTCGCGACCCTGGCCATCGGCCAGGCCGGAGCGATCAATGCCGCTTTGCTCGCCGCGGCGATCCTCGCGACGGCCGACGAAGCGCTCGGCGCGCGACTCGCCGAGTGGCGCGCGAAGCAAACCCAAGGCGTTGCCGAGAGTCCGGAGTGATCCGTCCTTGAAGGTGCTGGCTCCCGGCTCGACCATCGGCATTATCGGCGGCGGCCAGCTCGGCCGGATGATGGCGATGGCGGCTGCCCGGCTCGGTTTTCGCTGCCACGTCTACGATCCGCACGAAGCGCCGTGCGCGGCCGAAGTCAGCGGAGCGTTCACGCGCGGCCGATTTGACGACCGCACGGCCCTTGCCGCGTTCGGCGAGTGCTGCGACGTCGTCACCTACGAGTTCGAGAATGTCGCCGTCGAGCCCCTCGCCGCGGTCGGCGCCAAGCTGATTCCGGGCACCCGCAGCCTGGAAGTCGCACAGGACCGGGCGGTGGAGAAGCAGTTCCTCATCTCCGCCGGTGCCCGGGTAGCGCCGTGGCGCAATGTCGAAACGCCCGAGGACGCCGCGGCTGCTGAGCGCGCGTTGGGTCTGCCGCTGGTGCTTAAGACCCGCCGCTTCGGCTATGACGGCAAGGGCCAGGCCTGGGCCCGCTCTCCAGGGGAGGCGATCGAGGCCTTTGAGGCGATCGGGCGGCAGCCGGCGGTGGCCGAAGCCGCGGTCGAATTCGAGCTGGAATTTTCGTTGATCGTCGCGCGCGCGGCCGATGGCGCAACGCGCTGCTTCGATCCCCCGCGCAACATCCATGAGGGCGGCATCCTGCGCCGCTCGATCGTCCCCGGCGGCGAGCTGATCGCCGCCCAAGCGGGCGAGGCGAGGAGCATCGCCGAGAAGATCGTGCGCGACCTTGGCCATGTCGGCGTGCTGACAGTCGAATTCTTCGCCACCGCCGACGGCCCGCTGGTAAACGAGTTCGCGCCGCGCGTGCACAACAGCGGACACTGGACGATCGAGGGCGCGCTGACCTCCCAATTCGAGCAGCACGTTCGCGCCATCTGCGGCCTTCCGCTCGGCGACCCGGCCTTGTCCGATGGCGGCGCCGAGATGGAAAATCTGATTGGCGCCGATGTCGATCGCTGGGCCGATCTGTTCGGTGAGGACGGCGCCGCGCTGCACCTCTACAACAAGGGCGAGGCCCGGCCCGGACGCAAGATGGGGCACGTCACGAGGTTGAGGCCCCGGCCCTAGCGACGCCTGCAACTGGCATCTCGCAGACCTCTGCAAGCCGTCACGGGAGTAAACCCGTAACGTTAGTCCTGTCCGCTACGCGGCAGGCTGGCCGGCTATCGCGGTCTCTTCGCGCAAGCGGACGTTCGCTATGCGAACGCCCTCTTGCTCTCGGCCGCTTTAGCGCGGTTGCACGACCTCGATCGGATAGCCCAGCTTCTCCAGCTGCGGTCGGATCTTGGCCGCGTCGCCGACCACCACCCAGACGAAGCCGCGCGGGTCGACCGCATCCCGCATCGCCTTGTCGAGGTCGGCGGCAGTCAGGGTCCGGTAGCGCCCGGCGAGAGTCTCGTAATAGGTGTCGGGACGGCCGTAGAGATCGTTGCTCATCATCGCCCCGAGCACCGCCTCCGACGTCTCGAACTGGCCGGGCAGGGCATTGATGCGGTTGGCGATGGTGCGCTCCTGCTCTTCCGCGGTGACCCCCTTGGCGCCGAGGAAGGCGCCGATCTGCTCATTGAGCGCGACGATCGACTCGCCGGTGCGATCGGCCTGGACCGGCGCGGTGACGACATAGGGCACCGCCCGCTCCTGCAGCTGGGCCGCGCCGCGAACGCCATAGGACCAGCCCTTGCTTTCGCGGAGGTCCATGTTGATGCGCGACAGGAAGTTGCCGCCGAGCACGTCGTTGGCCGAGCCGAGCGCCTCGACCGGGCCCTTGGGATCGACCGGCGTGACCTGGCCGGCGAAGATCACCGATTGGGGCGATTGCGGCCGGTCGACGAGCACGATCCGCGGGCTCGCGGGGCGTGGCGGAATCGCGCCGAACTGCTTGACCCCCTTGCCCGACGCCGGGGCCGACCAACGGCCGAACTCGGCCTCTAGCAGGGACATGACCTCGGCCAGCGGCTTGTCGGACACGACATAGATCTTGGCGTTGTCGGCGCGGAGCCAGCGGTCGCGGAACGCCAGCAGGTCGGTGCGGGTGAGCGCCTTGATCGCCGTTTCATCGCCGCCGCGGACGACCGCGTAGGGATGGTCGGCGCCGTAAAGCAGCGACGGCAGCAGGCGCTGGCCGATGCCATTGGGGTCCTTCTTGGCCTGGGCGATCCCGGTCAGCGACTGGGTCCGCAGGCGCTCGATCTCGGCCGGCGCGAACGCCGGGTCCTTGATGATCGAGCCCATCAGGCTAAGCGACGGCGCCAGGTTCGGGGACAAGGCGGAGAGGTAGACCGTCGAGCGGTCGACCGACCCGGATGCGCTGATGCTTGCACCCAGCGACTCGCGTGCCTCGGCTAGCTGCTGCGAGGTCATCATCGACGTGCCCTCGTCGAGCATCGCCATGGTAAAGGTCTGCAGACCGCGGCGGTTGGCCGGGTCGGCAGAATCGCCGGCGTTGAAGGACATTGCGACCTGGGTCACCGGAACCGCCGTGCGCTGGGCATATTCGACTTCGATGCCGTTCGACAGACGGGTGTTGGTGATGTCCGGGAAGTCCAGGCCCGACAGCTGGCCGAGCGGCGGGATCGGCCTGGGCGCGCCCTTGGGAGCGGCCGTGGCGTCCTTGTTGGCGGTGCTCGCCGGGACTGCCTTGGCTTCCTCATAGGCCGGCCGGTCGCCGGGCTCGAGGCGCAGGGTGAAGGCCGGACGGGTCAGCCACTGGCGCATCGCGCGCTGGACTTCGGCCGAGGTGACGGTGGCGTAATTCGCGAGCGTCTTGGCGTAGAAATTGCTGTCGCCGGTGAAGGTCTCGCCTTCCGCCAAAGTCACTGCCTTGCCGCCGAAGCCGCCGACCGATTCGAGGCCGCGAATCCGTCCCGCGACCTCGGACGTCGCCGCCCGGCGCACCTCAACGGCGGTCGGGCCCTTGGCGATGAACTCGGCCAGGATCTCGTTGACCCGGCGCTCGACCAGCGCCGGATCGACGCCGGGCTTGACGGTCGCCTGAGTGAAGAAAATTCCGACCCGCTGGAACGGGAACAGGCCGGCCGAAACCTGGGTCGCGATCTTCTCGTTGCGAACAAGGATCTCGTCGAGCCGCGAGCTGGCCAGGCCGCCGAGGATTGAGCCGCCGACATCGAGCGCGACCAGCTGGCGGTCGAGCAGGCCGGGCATCGGCCAGTAGCGCGACACTGTGGTCGCGGCGACCCGGTCCTTCATGACCATCGTGCGGTCGGCCTTGAGCGTCGGGATCGTAGCTTGCGCGGGGACGTTGACCGGACCGCGCTTGATCGATCCGAAATATTTCTCGACCAGCGGCCGCGCTTCGGCGGCGCTGATATCGCCGGCGAGGACCAGCACGGCATTGTTGGGCCCGTAATTATCGACGAACCACTGGCGCACGTCGCCAAGGCTTGCCGAGTCGAGATCGGCCATCGACCCGATCGGCGAGTGGCGATAGGGATGACCCTCGGGGAACAGCGCCTTCAGAACCTCGTAGAAGACGAGGCCGCCGGGCTGGTTGTCGCCCTGGCGCTTTTCGTTCTGGACGACGCCGCGCTGGTTATCGAGCACGCCCTGGCTGACGGCGCCGAGCAGGTGGCCCATGCGGTCGCTTTCCATGAACAGCACCCGCTCGAGCGCGCCCTTGGGAACCGTCTGGAAATAGTTGGTGCGGTCGAAATTGGTCGTTCCGTTATAGTCGGTCGCGCCAATCTGCTGGAGATATTTGAAGAAGTCCTCGGGCAGGTTTTCCGAGCCATTGAACATCAAATGCTCGAAAAGATGGGCAAAACCGGTCTTGCCCTTGGGCTCGTCCTTCGAGCCGACGTTGTACCACATCGCGACCCCGACGACCGGCGCCTTGCGGTCCTCGTGGACGAGCACGGTAAGGCCATTGGCGAGCTTGAACTCGCGGTGCGGGATCTTGACCCGGCTGATCAGCTGCGGAACCGGGGTCGCCTTGAATTGGGCGGCCGGCGCTTGGGCGAAGGAGGGTACGGCCAGCGCCAGCGGCGTGGCGGCGGCGAGCAGAAACGACAGGCGAAGCGATTTGCGCATTGGAAAGATTCCCCGGGGAGTGACGTTCGGGCGTCACCCTAGGCACAAGTCACGCGCTGACAAGCGCCTTGCCGCAAGCCCCGTCGATCATTCGACGAATGGCGGTTTTGTCAGACCCGGGGATCGGCCGCGTTACGCGCGACGTCGCGAAGGTCGGCATCGCGGACGTGGCGATAGCGCGCCATTACGATGCTGACGGCGCCGAACAGCAGCAGGCCGGCGGCGATCAGCTTGAACAGCAAAGGCTGGTCGTCCCGGAGTACCGCCAGCGCGTCGCCGAAGCCGCGCAGCCGCGCGCCATCCAGCCCAGCCTGAAGCGCGAACCAGCCGATGATCAGGAATACGATCCCGCGCGCCGCATAGCCCGCCTGCCCGGCCGGCTTGACCAGCCGCGGTGCGCCCGGCTCCATTTCGTCCATGAACTTCGCCTTGGCGGCATTGTAGAGCTGGACCGCGGCGACGACCAGGATGACAAGGCCGATGGCGACCACCAGCAGGTCCCCGCCGGCGGTATCCGACACTTGCCGCGCAGCGTCCGAAGCTGCGCCGCCCGAACCGCTGGCCTGGCCGGATTCCGCGGCCGTCGCCCCTTCGTCGAGCATCGCTTTGGCTGCGATGAATGCCAGCAGCCAGTAAGCGAGCCCGCTGCCGACCCGGCCGCCGCGCTTGGCAAGCGCCTTGCCATCCTGCCCGTCGCCGTCAAGGTCGGCCAGCCCGGCCCCGATCTTGTATAGTCCGTAGCCGAACAGCCCGAGCGCGAGCAGCGCCAGCAGCACTGAGCCGAGCGGCATCTGCTCGACCGATTTCACCGCCTCGCCGGCCGACATCGGCCTGTTCGAATCGAGCGCCAGCCAGCCGATGATGAGGTAGACGATGCCGCGCGCGAAGTAGCCGAGCCGTGCCCAGGTCTCGATATGCCGCGCGCGATTCATGCCATTCTCCCTTGTTGCGATGAGAGACCGATGACGGGCGACTTGGTTCCTGCTAGCGGCGCGGCGACATGACCGACCTCTCCAAGATCCGCAACTTTTCCATCATCGCCCATATCGACCACGGCAAGTCGACGCTCGCCGACCGGCTGATCCAGCGCACCGGCGGGCTAACGGCGCGCGAGATGGTTCGCGGCCAGATGCTCGACAACATGGACATCGAGCAGGAGCGCGGGATCACCATCAAGGCACAAACCGTGCGATTACAATGGGTTGCGGCGGACGGCGAATCCTACACGCTGAACCTGATGGACACGCCAGGCCACGTCGACTTCGCCTATGAGGTGAGCCGAAGCCTGGCCGCGTGCGAGGGCGCGTTGCTGGTGGTCGACGCGGCGCAGGGGGTCGAGGCGCAAACTTTGGCCAATGTTTATCAGTCGATCGAGCACGACCACGAGATCATCCCCGTCATCAACAAGATCGACCTGCCCGCCGCCGAGCCGGAGAAGGTCCGCCACGAGATCGAGGACATCATCGGCCTCGACGCGTCCGAAGCGGTGCTGGCGAGCGCCAAGAGCGGGATCGGAATCGACGAGGTGCTTCAGGCGATCGTCGACAAGATCCCGCCGCCCGGCGGCGACCGCGCCGCGCCGCTCAAGGCCATGCTGGTCGACAGCTGGTACGACCCCTATCTCGGCGTGGTCATCCTTATCCGGGTGATGGACGGCGTGATCAGGCGCGGCCAGCAGGTCAAGTTCATGGCCACCGGGACAACCCACCTGGTCGACCGAGTCGGCTGCTTCACGCCCAAGATCGAGCAGCTCGATTCCCTCGCCGCGGGCGAGATCGGCTTCATCACCGCGCAGATCAAGGAAGTCAGCCAGACCGCGGTCGGCGACACCATCACCGACGCCAAGCGGCCGACAGCGGAAGCGCTGCCCGGCTTCAAGCAGGTCCAGCCGGTGGTGTTCTGCGGCCTCTTTCCGACCGACGCGGCGGAGTTCGAGAAGCTCCGCGAAAGCCTCTACAAGCTACGCCTCAACGACGCCTCGTTCAGCTTCGAGATGGAGTCGAGCGCGGCCCTCGGCTTCGGCTTCCGCTGCGGTTTTCTTGGATTACTCCATCTGGAGATCATCCAGGAGCGGCTGACGCGGGAATACGACCTCGACCTCATCACCACCGCGCCGAGCGTGGTCTACAAGATGCATCTGTCGCATTCGAAGAACGAGCCCGCGCAGACCATCGAGCTGCACAACCCGGCCGACATGCCCGACCCCAACCGGATCGAGAGCATCGAGGAGCCGTGGATCCTGGCGACGATCTACACGCCTGACGAATATCTCGGCGCGATCCTCAAGCTGTGCCAGGACCGCCGCGGAATCCAGCGCGAGCTGACTTACGTGGGCGGCCGCGCACAGCTGAAGTACGAGCTCCCGCTCAACGAGGTGGTGTTCGACTTCTACGACCGGCTGAAGAGCATCTCCAAGGGCTATGCCAGCTTCGATTACGAGCAGATCGGCCACCGCGAAGGCGACCTGGTGAAGATGACCATCCTGGTCAACGAGGAGCCGGTCGACGCGCTTAGCATGATCACCCACCGCGGCACCGCCGAGGCCCGTGGCCGCGGCATGTGCGAGCGGCTAAAGGAGCTGATCCCCAGGCACTTGTTCAAGATCCCGATCCAGGCGGCGATCGGCGGCAAGGTGATCGCCCGCGAGACGATCAGCGCGATGCGCAAGGACGTCACCGCCAAATGCTACGGCGGCGACGCGACCCGCAAACGCAAGCTGCTCGACAAGCAGAAGAAGGGCAAAGCCAAGATGCGGGAATACGGCAACGTCAGCATCCCGCAGGAGGCGTTCATTGCTGCCTTGAGGATGGGGGATGAGAGCTAGTCGCTCTCGGGCTCGAGCTCCTCGAAAGGGTAGCGGCCGCGGATGTGGCGGTTGAAGTGGACGCCCTTGGCGAACGACTCCTTCAGCGCCTGCGCGGCTTCGGGCGGGACGTCGCGGTAGACGTAGCGGCGGCCGGTGGTGAAGGTGACCTCGAGCGTGCGCGTCGGCTCGGAATAGTCGAAGCGGCGGATGACGGCCGAGGGCATGAGGGCGGGAACGCTTGGGACGCGGCGGATGCTCCTAACCGGACGGTAACCCGACGGCGCTAAAGGGGCGGCGATGAAGCCGTGGACGCCTGACGATTGCGCGAACGCGACCGTGCTGCTGGACTCCGAGCAGCGGGGAATCGAGCGCGCGCTTGCGCGTTCGCCGGGGCGGCGGCGGGCGCCGCGGCCGGCGTTCGGATCGTTGGTCGGGTTGGGGCTGTCGCTGCTGTTCGTTGCTGGACTGGCCTGGGCGCTCAGCCCGGACTCGCCGGTGGCGCGCGAGGTGCGGCGCTAACCAGACGGTAACCGCGCCGCGCTAGGCAGTGGCCATGGCCGCTCCGCTCACCACCGCAAAGCAGACCGTCGCGCTCGGCTCGGGCGAGGTGCGTGTGTCGCGAATCCGGCGCGACCCGCCGCCGGTCGAGAAGCAGACGGTGGTGCTGAGCCGCAACGAGCGCGACCGGCGCACGGTGCTGCTGGGAATCGCGCTGTCGGCCTTCCTCGCCCTGGTCCTGCTCGCCGGCTTCGCCAGCTATTCCGGCTGGAGCCCGCGCCAGGTGACGATCGAGGTGCCCGACTGATCCTCCGACGAAGCTGACGACGCGCCGTTCGGGATTGGGCGGCGTCTCCGTGGGTGATCAGCGACGCCTCTTATGGGGCGCCAGTCGAGCCCTGAATTTCCGCGATCGACCCCGATCATGCTATGAGCCGCGCAGCAACGGAAGGGGGAGCCGATGCCTTATCCGCGCGCGCATTATTACGTCCTGGCCTGCATGGCGGTGATCGCCGTCGGCTTCTGGCCGAGCTATTTCGCGCCGTTCCGAAGCGTGCCGTGGCAGTTCCACGCGCATGGCGTGGCGGCGAGCATCTGGGTGCTGATGGTATTGGCGCAAAGCTGGACCGCGCATCACAAGCAGCTCGACCTCCACCGAGCGGTCGGCAAGTCGAGCCTGATCCTGTTCCCGTTCCTGATCGGCGGGCTGATGGCGATCATCGATCTGACCGCCAAGGGCTTCGTCGCCGGCGACGACCCGTTCCGGGTGCGCTTCGGCGGAGAATTCCTGATCGGGCTGGTGCTGGCGATCGCCGCCTATGTCACGGTCTATTACCGCGCGCTCAAGTTCCGGCGGAAGGTGTGGGTGCATTCGGGCTACATGCTGTCGACTCCGCTGATCCTGTTCGAATCGCCGTTCAGCCGGGTGATGGGTCAAGTGCTGCCGCAGTTCGCGATCCGGGGGCCGCAGGACATGGACAAGCTCATTCCCTCGATCGTCTGGGCGATGGCGGTGTCGCTGGCGATCATCGCGGTCATCTGGGCCAAGTACCGTGCCAAGGCGGCGCCGTTCCTGGTCGCCGGTGCGTTCATCGTCGCTCAAATGCTGACCATGGGGCTGATGGCGAAGAACCCGCTGCTCGAGGGCGCGCTTGGTGTGCTCGGCCAGCTGCCGAGCGCGGCGCTGGTGCTAAGCGGAATGGCGATCGGCGCGGCGACGAGCTGGGCGGGGTGGCAAGCGGGCAGGCGATCCGCCGCGCCTAAGGGAGCGTTTGCGCAGCAAACGGGAGCTTAGGCGTAGAGCCGGTAAGCCCCGGCCGGCGGGTCGGCGAAGCCGAACCCGTTCGACGTCACGGATTTACTCCGTGACGGCTTCTGTCGTGCCTGGCGACTAGCGGCCTGCCGTGCCGGCTAACCATTCCGCAACGGTCTTGTCCTAATCCGGCGGGCATGAACGCGCCGCTCAAGAGCAAGGTCGAGCTTCTGCGCGCTCGCGACGGCGACGACTGCTGGCTGTGCGGCGGCCGCCTCCAGTTCGCCGCTGCGCCGAACAGCAAGAAAGCGCCGACGATCGAGCATCTCACGCCGCGGTCGCTGGGCGGTGCCTCGACGCTCGACAACCTGGCCCTGTGCCACCCGGGCTGCAATCGCCAGCTCGCGGATCGACCGCGCGAGCATAAGGAGCGAATCCGCGCCAAGCGCAAAGGATCGCTGCCGAAACCGGCCTCCAAGACTGTCGGGCCAGCCGCTGCGAAGGCGGCGCGGCCCGCCTCCCCCCGAGCAGCTCCGTTGCGAGCCACTCCGGAAATCGACTGGAGAACGCGGTTCTGGCTGGCGAGCGTTGCCGCCGCTCTTTTCGCGGGGTTGAGCCTGGGTCAGTTGCTCGGCTGAGCCAAACGGACAGATTCAGTCAGCCGCCACCAGTGGCTTTGAGAACTCCGTATTGGGAGTCCCCGCGCCTGCGTCATCTCACCGTCGTGACGGGTCCGAGGACTTCGATGCGGTCGCTGTGATCCGGGTAGGCACAGGGCGCGCGGTTATTCGGCCAGGGGGGCGAGCCCTTATTGAGGCAGGCCACGACCCGAACCTTGGCGCCGGGCGCGACGCCGAACTGACCAGCGTCGGAAGGCTGGACCGGCACCGGAGTTAGCGCATTGGGCGTGAGCGTGATCCCGGCATTACACAGAGCCGCTCGGGCATTGGGCCGGTTGGGCCGCGACCAGCAGGTCCCAGTGCCGGTATCGCAATAACCGACGGGGTTTTCGTTAGTGGAGCATTGCAGGTTGGTCGTGCACTGATTGGCTGCCATCTGCGTGAAGCCGAGGTCGGCCGCGGCGAAGACCAGGCACGCACCGCCCGTGCCGCCCGAAGGGATCGCGTCAGGCGCTCCGCTCTTCAACATCTGGAACGTCCCCGACAGCGCGCCAAGCTGGGCATTGGCGACGGGGCCGGCGCGAACGACAAAGCGGTCTTCTGGCCCACCGGCGTTGCCGCTTGCATTTTCATCGGGCCCGTTGCCGCTGCAGCCTGCCAAAAACATTGCCGCGCCCGCTGTGAAAACGACAAATGCGCGCATCGACTCTCTCCCCAAGAGTTTGGATTCGGCCCGCGATTGTTAACGCAAATCATGATCGAGGGGCAACATCGTCCAGGTTTCGGATTTACTCCGCGACGGCCCATCTCCTACTGTCATGATATGGCGAAGCGCGATTTTCGGGTGGTCAATGGCGGACGGCAGTGGACGAAGCCGACAACTTACGGCGCCTCAAAGACGCCCAAGAGGCCATGGAATATGATGCGCTATATGCCGCTGTGGCTCGGTGCCGTGCTCGTCGGGCTGTGGGTCGGTATCCCGTCAGACATCAAGCGGAGGCCGGTCGGAAGTGAGCCGCTAGAGCTCGCGTCGAGCGGGGAGGGGATAAGGGCCAGCTTCGGCCTCTGTCACACCGGCGGCGGGTACAATTGCGTCGTGGATGGCGACACGATCTGGCTTCAAGGCCAGAACATCCGGATCGCCGGGATCGACGCGCCGGAGACGCATGATTTCAAATGCCCTGCAGAGAAAGCGCAAGGCGACGAGGCGACGCGTCGACTCCAGGAATTGCTCAACAGCGGTAGCATCAGCCTAATGAGCATCGATCGTGATCGCGACGGCTATGGCAGGTTGCTTCGCAATGTCGCAGTGAATGGCTCCGATGTCGGAGACACGCTCGTGAACGAGGGATTGGTTCGGAATTACAGAGGTGGCAAGCAGCCTTGGTGCTAGAAATAGAAGGGCGGCCATTCCTGGCCGCCCCCCGTTCCGCTCAGTGGTTAGCCCGAGCGATATTTATCCGGTTTCTGCGCGGGCGAGGTTGAGCTGAAATTCACGCAAGGCGGTTTCGGCCTCGGTTCTCGTGAAGTACGCTCGGTGTGAAATGACGATCACGCTACCGTCTGTATCCAGAAGGTAGAAACGCCACATCCACTCCCCGTCCATGTGCAGAAACGCTTGCGCCTCTGCGACCATGGCTCCGTCTTTCGCAAAGAAAGTGTGGACTTCGGGTGCGGATTTTCCTGATCCCGACGTTGGGAAGCTTTTGCGCGTGGCCGATATTTCGGTTCCACCCCAGAACAGCCAGGGGACTGGGTGCTGAGCAGTACGCGAAGGGTCCCGATCCGCATCCTCGATTTTGAATGCATGGCGGTTAAGGTCCTTGCGACATAATGCCCTCCCTTAGCTTACTGAGCGGAACTCCAGTTTATTCTGCGGCGACCCCAGCATTCCCGAACATATCCTCCTGCCCTTCGGCTTCCGCCTGAGCTTCGGCTGACAGCTCCCCGTCCGCGCCGTCGTTGGCGGCGCCCTTGGCCTTCTGCCGGCGGTCGAAATTGTCCCACACTTCGTTCCAGTTTCCGCGCGTGGCGGCCTTGGAATATTCGGTGGCGCGGGTTTCGAAGAAGTTGGCGTGCTCGACTCCGTTGAGCAGCGGGGCGAGCCAGGGGAGGGGGTGCTCGTCGATCATGTAGATCGGCGAGAAGCCCAATTGGCCGAGGCGCCAGTCGGCGATGTAGCGGATGTACTTCTTGATCGCCTTGGGCGTCATGCCCTCGACCGGGCCCATCTCGAACGCCAGGTCGATGAACGCGTCCTCGAGCCGGACCGTCTTCTGGCAGGCGTCGATGATCTCGTCCTTGACGTTCTTGGTGAGGCAGTTGCGCTCCTTCACGAAGGCGTGGAACAGGCGGATGATGCCCTCGCAGTGAAGGCTCTCGTCGCGCACCGACCAGCTGACGATCTGGCCCATGCCCTTCATCTTGTTGAAGCGCGGGAAGTTCATCAGCATGGCGAAGCTGGCGAACAATTGCAGCCCTTCGGTGAAGCCGCCGAACATGGCGAGCGTCTTGGCGATATCCTCGTCGGTATCGACCCCGAACTGCTGCAGGTAATCGTGCTTGTCCTTCATCTCCTTGTACTGGAGGAAGGCGCTGTACTCGCTCTCGGCCATGCCGATGGTGTCGAGCAGATGGCTGTAGGCGGCGATGTGCACCGTCTCCATGTTGGAGAAGGCGGTCAGCATCATCTTGATCTCGGTCGGCTTGAACACGCGGCCGTACTTGTCGTGGTAGCAATCCTGCACCTCGACGTCGGCCTGGGTGAAAAAGCGGAAGATCTGGGTGAGAAGGTTGCGCTCGTGGGTGGTCAGCTTTTGCGCCCAGTCGCGGCAATCCTCGCCCAAAGGCACCTCCTCGGGCATCCAGTGGATCTGCTGCTGGCGCTTCCAATATTCGAACGCCCAGGGGTATTCGAACGGCTTGTACTGCTTGCGGGCCTGGAGGAGGGGCATCGGTTTAGGCTCCTGAATCTTCGTCGCGGCGGGTTTCGATGTGGGTCACGCGCGGGCCGGAGCCGCGGGCGATGAGCAGGATCGCAAGCACCGCGACCACGGCGACGATGAGAACGATCTGGGTAGTGGTCATTGGCTGGTCTCCTCGACCTTCTTGGCGCGGACGTCGATGACGCGCTCCTTGTAGACGACCCGGCTCTTGCGCGCGCCGACCCCGAACACGACGATGCCGAGGAAATAGCCGAAGTCGTACCAGCCGCCGTTGTTGGGGACGGCATAGACCGCCACCTTGTCCGCGAACAGCGAGACGATCCACGCGATCGGAAAGATGAAGCCGTGCCACAGGCCGAGCAAGAAGCCGGGCGCGGCGGGAGAGACGGCGTCCGCCTGCTGCTGGGCGGCGCAGCCTGCCAGCAGGAGCGCCGGACCGAGGGCGGTCAAGCGGTTCATTGGCGGGCCTCCAGCTCGGACGGGCTGGGGCGGTACTTGGTAAGGCCTAAGCCGTGGATCGCGATCATCGCGCCGATGAGGAGCAGGATCACGCCGCCCTGGCTTCCGCGCCGCGAGCCGTCCGACGCGCGGCGGCGCATCAGGAAAATGCCGGCGGCGATGATCAGCGCGGCGGCGGCGAGCTCAAGGATCTGGGCGGTAGTCATTGGCAGGCCAGGCATTCGTCATAGTCGGTGGTGGGAAGCTGGTAGACGGCGGGCTCGGCGGTGTTGTCGGCCTCGACCCCGCCGGCAAATCCGGCGCGCTGGACCGACTTCGAGCGCAGATAATAGAGCGACTTGATGCCCAGCTCCCAGGCGCGGAAGTGGAGCATCAGGAGGTCCCACTTGTCGACGTCGGCGGGGATGAACAGGTTGAGGCTGGTCGCCTGGTCGATGAACGGCGTGCGGTCGGCGGCGAGCTCGATCAGCCAGCGCTGGTCGATCTCGAAGCTGGTCTTGAACACGTCCTTTTCCTCGGGCGTGAGGAAGTCGAGGTGGGCGACGCTTCCGCCCTGCTCGAGGATCGAGTTCCACACCTGGTCGCTGTCCTTCGACTTCTCAGCGAGCAGCTTCTCGAGATAGGGGTTCTTGATCGAGAACGAACCCGACAGCGTCTTGTGAGTGTAGATGTTGGCGGGGATCGGCTCGATGCACGCCGAGGTGCCGCCGGCGATGATCGAGATCGACGCGGTCGGCGCGATCGCCATCTTGCACGAGAAACGCTCCATCACGCCCATGTCGGCGGCGTCGGGGCAGGGGCCGCGCTCCTGCGCAAGCATCATCGACGCTTCGTCGACCTGGGCGCGGATGTGCTTGAAGATCTTGAGGTTCCACGACTTGGCCATGGCGCCCTCGAACGGCAGGCCGCGCGCCTGGAGGAAGGAGTGGAAGCCCATCACGCCGAGGCCGACCGAACGCTCGCGCTCGGCGCTGTACTTGGCGCGGGCGGTCTCGTCGGGGGCGCGGGCGATGTAGTCCGACAGGACGTTGTCGAGGAAGCGCATGACGTCCTCGATGAACTCCTTGTCGCCGTTCCACTCGTCCCAGGTCTCGAGGTTGAGCGAGGACAGGCAGCACACCGCGGTGCGCTCGGCGCCAAGATGGTCCTTGCCGGTCGGAAGCGTGATCTCCGAGCAGAGGTTGGAGGTCGACACCTTGAGCCCGAGATCGCGGTGATGCTTGGGCATGTTGCGGTTCACGGTGTCGGAGAAGACGATGTAGGGCTCGCCGGTCGCAAGCCGGGTCTCGACCAGCTTCTGGAACAAAGCGCGGGCGTTGACGCTGCCGCGCTCGGTGCCGTCGCGGGGCGAGCGAAGCGTGAAGTCGGAGCCGTCGCGAACCGCTTCCATGAACTCGTCGGTGATCAACACGCCGTGGTGGAGGTTGAGCGCCTTGCGGTTGAAGTCGCCCGACGGCTTGCGGATCTCGAGGAACTCCTCGATCTCGGGGTGGGCGACGTCGAGGTAAACGGCGGCCGAGCCGCGGCGAAGCGAGCCCTGGCTGATGGCGAGGGTGAGGCTGTCCATCACCCGGACGAACGGGATGATTCCGCTGGTCTTGCCGTTGAGGCCGACCGGCTCGCCGATGCCGCGAACCGCGCCCCAATAGGTGCCGATGCCGCCGCCGCGCGAAGCCAGCCAGACGTTCTCGTTCCACGTCCCGACGATGCCTTCGAGGCTGTCGTCGACGCTGTTGAGATAGCAGGAGATCGGCAGGCCACGGCCGGTGCCGCCGTTGCTCAGCACCGGGGTGGCGGGCATGAACCACAGCTTGGAGATATAGTCGTAGAGCCGCTGGGCATGCTCCTGGCCGTCGGCATAGGCCGAGGCGACCCGGGCGAACAGGTCCTGGTAGTTCTCGCCGGGCAAGAGATAGCGGTCGCGAAGCGTGTCCTTGCCGAACTCGGTCAGCAGCGAATCGCGCGATTCGTCGGTGACGATGTCGAACGCGCGCGCGTCGACGGTCTTGCTCGTGCGTGCGCCCGCAGCGCCCGAAACGTCGGCCGTGGAAACGTCGTTGCCCGTCGAAAAGTCCATGTCATCACCCCATCACAAGCGCAGCCTCGCGGCCGCTTGTTCGCTAAGCGTTCGACTCGGCGCCGAGGCAGCGAACCCTAGCCCAATTTCGCCTCGACAAGGGGTCTTTCTGGCCCATGTCCCCGATATCCACAGGGCGCAAAAAGCCGCTTGCCGAAGATAGTCATCTCCGGCCCCAATCACAATAGATTGAGAGCGACCCCCGTCGAAACGCTACATATAGTGTTTGAAAGCGAATCGGGGCGCAACCCAAAAATCAACCCAGGGTTAAAAAAATACTGGCCCTAGAGGGAGCTGTGGCGGATGGGACACGAACGCGCATCGCCGCCGCCGCGACCAGTGTGCAGAGCGATGGCGGCGCGGTGATCGGCGCGCGGCAAGTACCTGCGGTAGGATCGTGCGACGAGGAGCCCATGCGAAAAGTCACATATGGCGGGGCGGCGAGCTTCGACGGCTATATCGCCGGGCCTGATGAGGCGATCGACTGGCTGCGAATGAGCGACGATGTGCAGCGGATCACCAAGGACAGCTGGAAAGGCGTCGACACGATACTGTCGGGACGCAAAACCTATGAATTCGGCCAAAAGATGGGCGGCGGTCCGTCCATCAAGGGCATTCGCAACATCGTCTTCTCGCGGACGCTGGACAGCGTGCCTGAGGGGACGGAACTGATACGCCAGGACGCGGTCGGCTTCGTCCGCAAGCTGAAGCGGGAGCCGGGCGGCGACATCATCGTGATGGGAGGCGGGGAACTTGGCTCGGCGCTGATCGACGGGGGAGTTGTCGATGAGATCGGGCTCAACCTCCACCCCATGTTACTCGGCGGTGGAATTCCGATGCTCCGGCCGCTTGGGCGACGCGTCGATCTCGAACTCATCGAGACGCGGCCCATCGCGATGGGGTGCGTGCTGGTCCGCTATCGAGTGGTGAACTCCACAAAGTGATACGCGCGGCGACGACAGCCGACATTCCGGACATGCACGCCATTCGGCTCGCGGTGCGCGAGAACGAGTTGTCAGATCCCGGCGGAATTGGCCAAGGCTGCTATGTCCCTTTCGTAAAGGCCGGCAGCGCATGGGTAGCAGTGGCCGGCGGGCAAATTGTTGGCTTCGCCGTGCTCGACGTCGCGCGCGCCAGCGTCTGGGCGCTGTTCGTCGACCCTGACGCGGAAGGTCGAGGTGTGGGACGGCGGCTGCACGCGAGGCTGATCGAGGCGGCTCGCGAGCGGCGCCTGCCGCGCCTGATCTTAACCACGTCGCCGAGAACGAGGGCCGAGCGCTTCTACCGAATCAGCGGCTGGATGGTCGTCGGCGGCACCGACAGCGGAGAGCTGCGGATGGAGCGCCTGATCTAGCCCGCGGCCGGAGCAGCACCGCCTGGCGGGCAATCGCCCAGGCGCTTGCCCGTGATCTTGGCGCTCATCTGGTAGTCACCGCTGCCGCTCAGCATGCTGGCCGAATCGACCACCACCTCGAGCGTGTCGGCGGTGTAGCGGCCGTTCACCGTCGGGGTCAGCACGCCGCCGGGGATGTTGCACTTGTAGGCGGTGTTAATCCGACCCTGGCGGGCATAGTCGCTCATCGCGGTGCAGTCGGCGCCTTCGGGCGTGAACAGCTTGCTGAGTTCAGCGGCCGTGGCGGCGCACGCCTTGCGAGTCGCGGAATCGCCCTGCTTGGCGGAGGTCGCCGGGGTCGTGCCGTCGGTCGAGCCGATGCGCTCGACCACGGAGGTCACTTCCCATTCGCCGACGGGGAAGGCGGCGGGGACTGGTGCCTCGGCCGCGGCCTCGTCGCCGGCTCGCGGAGCTTCGCCGCCGCAGGCCGCGAGCAGCATCGCCGGAACGATCGTCAGAACCATTTTACGCATTGCAAACCTCCCTGTTCGCTCAACCCGCCGCAGTCGCCGGAGCGGCTGGCTTGCACTCGCCCAGGCGCTTCGACTTGATGTTCATCGTCACCTTCATGTTCTGGCCCGGCGGACCGCCGCTCGATTCCGAGCGGATCGTCATGTCCGAGCTGTCGGTGGTGAAGCTGCCGTTCATGGTCATCAGCTGGTTGACCGGGCCCTGGCTGCACTTGGCCTTGCCGTCGATCTTGCCACCCGACACGCGGTAATGGTCGAAGCGGCAATTGGCGTTGTTCTGGCCGATGAAGCTTTCGACCTGCTTCAATTCCTCCTCGGTGACGCAGCGCTCGGTCGATTGGCCGTTGCCCATCATCTGACGCATCTGGCCGACCGCTTCGGGCGGCATTCCGGGCGCCTCGATGCTCACTACCGACATGGTGGTCTGCCACTGGCCGGGCTTGCGCAATTGCTCGGCCACGCCGCTTTTCTTCATCTCCGCCGCGACCTCCTCGGGCGTTGCGTTCTCGACCGAGACCTTGGGGCCGGTGTCGCAGGCAGCGAGCGCAAGCAGCGGCAAGGCAAAGACCAATCGGCGCATCGGCAAGTTCTCCTGTTGTCTGGCGACCATAGACGAGCGTCCTGCCTTGGCAACGCCCCACGAAGCCGCGCGCCTATTGCGGCACGTTGCCCGCGCCCTGGTCGAACTCGATGCCCTGGTCCTGCCGCCGGCGGTTGGAGTTGCCGAAATTGAGCGTGATCCCGGCGAGCACGGTCCGCCCCGGGCCTCGTGAGGTGATCCGGTCGCGGAACGCGTCGCTCTCGATCACCGTCTCCTGGCGGAGGCTGTCGAGCAGGTTCTGGCCGGTCAGGAGCAGGCTGAGCTTGTCGCTGACCTTGCGCCGGTAGCCGAGGTTGAGCATTCCGCCGGACTGGCGATAGCCCTGCGGAAGCAGTTGCCGGCCGATGTAGATCCCGCCGAGCTGGAAGAAATCCTTCGGGGTCGGCTGCCAGGTCAGCGACAGCCGGCCATTGCCGACCGTGCCGCTGCGCTTGCCGGCGAAGCCGGTGCCAGCCGAGTCGATCTCGTGGTGGAGAAGCGTCGCCGAGGCGTTGTAGCCGAGCGTTTTTCCGAACTTACCGTTGGCGATGAGCTCGACCCCGCTGCGCTTCTCGCGGGCAAGGTTGGCGGTGGTGGTGAGCAGGATCCCGTCGCCGATATCCTCGACCACTTCGGTGAAGCCGTCGCGTGAGCGGCGGTGGAATAGCGTCGCCGAGAGGAAGGTGCCGCCCTTGCGGCGGTTCCAGCCGAGCTCGAAGGAATCGGTGACCGCCGGGCGGAGGAAAGGGTTGCCGCGGCGCAGGTTCTGCGGGTCGATATAGACGGTGTAAGGATTGAGCGCCTGCGGCGACGGGCGCGCGATGCGCCGGCTGTAGCTGGCGCGAAGGCGGTCGGCCTTGCTCACCTCGTAACCGAGGTGAAGCGTCGGGTAGAGCCGCAGATAATCGTCCTCGATTCGAAGCTCGTCGGTCTTCTGGTCGATGACGAGGTCGGCCTGCTCCAGCCGCAGGCCGGGCTGAAGCTCGAGCTTGCCGAGCGAGAAGGTGGCGGTGCCGTAGAAGGCGTTGATCAGCTCGTCATAGGCGAAGCGATTGGTCAGCGCGGCGACCGGAAGAAGCGTTTCGGGGCTGTCGCCGAACGCTCCGGAAAGGTCGAATTCGTTGCGCCTGAGATCGACCTCATAGCCGAGGTTGAGCGAGCTCTTCTCGCCCAGCGGCCGCTTGTAGTCGAGCTTGAAGCCGCCTTCGTCACGCCGCGATTCGTTGCCGATTTGCTCGAAGCGGTCGGCCGCCGCCGCCGGCTGCGAGCGGCCATCGCTGTCGTTGTCGATGGTGAACCGCGACAGGTCGAGTTCGGCGACCAGCTCGTGCTCAGCGGCGAACTGGCGCCGCCACGAGGCCTTGGCCGAGCGCATCGTCATTTTTATGTCGGACTCGACGTCGCGGAAGAGGCCGAGCGCCGGGTCGGTCGAGAGCGTGGTCTCGTCCCGCTCTGACTCGCCCCGCATCTGGTGGAAGGCGAGCTCGCCCGTCAGCCGGTTGGACTTGTCGAGGTCATATTCGGCGCCGACCCGGCTCTGCATTCCGACCGGCCGTTGGTCGACATCGCCGACCTGGCGTGTCCGGCTGACCACCGTCCCGTCGGGCGCCAGGGCCTCGCGAGTGCGCTTGAAGTCGGCGCTCGACGGCCAGCGGCGAAAGCCGAGGTCGCCCGACAAGGTCAGGCCCTTGCTCGATGTCGCTCCGGTGACGTTGGCGCCGCCCTTGCCGTCGGGGCCGGCAATCGCCCGAACCGTCGCCCAGCGTGTATTGGTTTGCGCGCGCTTGGTCACGAGGTTGATGATCCCGCCCGAGCCTTCCGGACTGAAAGCGGCGGACGGGTTGGTGATCACCTCGACCCGCTCGACCTGGTTGGCGGGCATCGATTGAAGGAAGGCGGCGCGGCCCTCGCCGCGAAGCATCGCGGAGGGCCGGCCGTCGATCAGGATCTCCACCGAACTGTCGCCGCGCAGGCTGACCCGTCCTTCCAGGTCGACCTCCACCCCCGGCACGTTGCGCAGTGCATCGGCGAGGGTCCCGGTCTGCGCCTGGAGGTCGTTGGCGACGCTGAAGCTCAGACGGTCTGGCCGGGCGACGACGTCGGCGCGGTTGCCGGTGACAACCACTTCTTCGGGCTTGGCGGCCGGAGGGCGAGGGCGCTCGGCGGGCGGCCGCCCGGGCGCCTGAGCGGCGGCTGCAGAGGCGATGCTGGCGAGGCTTGCTCCCAGGAGGGCGACGGCGAGGGTGGAACGCATCAACAATAGTCCTTTGCAGGCGCCGGGGCGCGGGAGTTGCTCGCCGTGTCACGCGGAGCGCCGCGCGTCATGACCGGGGGATGAGGAAGCGGTGAGAGCGATGAATTCGCCGTCGCGGCGCAAGCGCGCCAGCCCTCATCGTCAAGCGTCCGCGCCGGTTCGACGAATGAGTGCCATTTCCGCCGATTGCCCGCTGCGCCGGCACTCCCCATATGGGCGTTCGATGGCCATCCAGATCCGCACTTCGCTCGCCGAGCCCGATACCGGTGATAATTTCGTTCCGCACCGTCCCGCCCGCCCGGACAAGGCGGAGGGCGGAAAACGCTTCCGGCTGACCAGCGACTATTCGCCCGCCGGCGACCAGCCGACCGCGATCCGGGAGCTGGTCGAAGGCATCCGGGACAATGGCGAAATGAGCCAGGTACTGCTCGGGGTTACCGGCTCGGGCAAGACCTATACGATGGCGCAAATCATCCAGGAGACACAGCGCCCGGCGCTGGTGCTGGCGCCGAACAAGATCCTCGCGGCCCAGCTCTACGGCGAGTTCAAGAGCTTCTTCCCCGACAATGCGGTCGAATATTTCGTCAGCTATTACGACTATTACCAGCCCGAGGCCTACGTTCCGCGCACCGACACCTACATCGAGAAGGAAAGCTCGGTGAACGAGGCGATCGACCGGATGCGCCATTCGGCCACACGCTCGCTGCTCGAGCGCGACGACGTGATCATCGTCGCCTCGGTTTCATGCCTCTACGGAATTGGCTCGGTCGAGACCTATTCGGCGATGATCTTCGACTTGAAGAAGGGCCAGAGCGTCGACCAGTCGGAGATCATCCGCAAGCTCGTCGCGCTTCAGTACAAGCGCAACGACGCCGCTTTCGCGCGCGGCAATTTTAGGGTGCGCGGCGACAATCTCGAGATCTTCCCGTCGCACTATGAGGACAGCGCGTGGCGCATCAGCTTCTTCGGCGACGAGGTCGAGGAGATCACCGAATTCGACCCGTTGACCGGCAAGAAGAGCGCGAACCTCAACGACATCCGGGTCTACGCCAATTCGCATTACGTGACCCCCGGGCCGACGCTCAAGCAGGCGACCCAGGCGATCCGCCACGAGCTCGCCGAGCGGCTCAAGGAGCTGGTCGCAGAGGGCCGGCTGCTGGAGGCCCAGCGCCTCGAGCAGCGCACCAACTTCGACCTCGAGATGATCGCCGCCACCGGAAGCTGCGCGGGAATCGAGAATTACAGCCGCTTCCTCACCGGCCGGCTGCCGGGCGAGCCGCCGCCGACGCTGTTCGAATATCTTCCCGACAACTCGCTTCTGTTTGTCGACGAGAGCCACCAGACGGTGCCGCAGATCGGGGCGATGGCCAAGGGCGACCACCGCCGCAAGATCACGCTCGCCGAATATGGCTTTCGCCTGCCGAGCTGCATCGACAACCGGCCGCTGCGCTTCAACGAATGGGACGCGATGCGCCCGCAGACGACATTCGTGTCGGCGACTCCGGGCCCGTGGGAAATGAACGAGACCGGCGGCGTGTTTTCCGAGCAGGTCATCCGCCCAACCGGGCTGATCGACCCGCCGGTCGAGATCAAGCCGGTCGACGACCAGGTCGACGACCTGGTGCACGAGGCCAAGCAGACCGCCGCAAAGGGATATCGCACTTTGGTCACGACGCTGACCAAGCGAATGGCCGAGGACCTGACGGAATATCTCCACGAGGCGGGGCTTCGCGTGCGCTACATGCACAGCGACGTTGAGACGCTGGAGCGCATCGAGCTGATCCGCGACCTTCGCCTCGGGGTCTATGACGTGCTGGTCGGGATCAATCTGCTGCGCGAGGGGCTCGACATCCCCGAATGCGGGCTGGTCGCCATCCTCGACGCCGACAAGGAAGGCTTCCTTCGCTCCGAGACGTCGCTGATCCAGACCATCGGCCGAGCCGCGCGCAACGTCGACGGGCGCGTGATCCTCTACGCCGACACGGTGACGGGGAGCATGGAGCGGGCGCTCAACGAAACCGGCCGGCGGCGCGAAAAGCAGCTCGCCTACAATGCCGAGCACGGCATCACGCCCGAGAGCATCAAGCGCAACATCCACGATATCATCGCCCATGTCTCGACCCGCGACGGGGTCGTGGTCGACACCGGCGACGACGAGCGGCCGCACCTCGTCGGCCACAACCTCAAGGCCTATATCGGCGAACTCGAGGCGCGCATGCGCAAAGCCGCTGGCGACCTCGAGTTCGAGGAAGCGGCGCGGATCCGCGACGAGATCCGCAGGCTGGAGGAAGACGACCTCGGCATCCCGCACGGCGAGCGCGCCGCGCCGAGGCCGATGGGCAATGCCACCCAGGGGCGGCCGGGGACCAGACGCGACCGCTTCGGCAAAACCCGCTACAAGAAGATGGGCGGCAAGCGTTAGACCGTTCAGGCGAGCGAAACTCTCGGGCGGGCAGGGCGTTGGAATACCAGACCTAATCGGGAGCGCCGCCTGCGGCGCGATTTTTCATGCGCACATCAGTGAAGTTGCTGCTGGCCCTCGCGGCCTTTTCGACCGCGACCCCGGTGGTCGCCCAGTATCGCGGGGACGAGCCGGTCGCAGTTCCGCGCACCGTCCGCCAGGGCATCGACTTCGTCTATGTCGACCCAGAAATGTCGAGCGTCGCCCGGCGCCACCAGCGGCCGCAGAACTGGCTGGCGCGGATCTTCCGCCCCGGCGCCGGCGAACGGCGCTCGGCGCCCAACCCGATGTTCCTCGCGCTGGCCGACGGACTGCAGCGTTACCAGATGAGCTGGGGCCGACTGCCGCAAGTGCAGATCCCGGCGGGGGCGGCGCTCAAGCGCGGCTCGACCGGCAAGCGCGTTGCCTTGCTGCGCACCCGCCTCGGGCTACCGCCGGGCGGCGGCTACGACGAATTCCTGTTCCAGCGCGTGTCGGCCTACCAGCGGGTGCACGGGCTTGGGCCCGCCGACGGAATCGCCGGCAAGGCGACTATCGCTTCCTTGAACCGCGGGGTCGTCCATTACGCGCGGCGGATCGCGATCAACATGGAGCGTGCCTACCGACTGCCGCAGACCGGCACCTTCGACCGCTACGTGGTGGTCGATTCGGGGTCGGCCGAGACCTATTTGTTCGCCCGCGACCGGATGGTCGACAAGATGCGCGTAATCGTCGGCTCGAACGCTACCAAGACGCCGATGATGGCGGTGTTGATGAAGAACGCCAAGGCCAACCCCTACTGGCACGTGCCGCCGGAAATGGTGCGCACGCTGACCGCCAAGAAGGTCAAGGAGCAAGGCGTCTCCTATTTCGACGACTTCCATTACGAGGTGCTGTCCGACTGGACCGGCGCCGGCCGCGTGGTCGATCCCAAGACGGTCGACTGGAAGGCGATCGCCGCGGGCAAGAAGAAGCCGACGCTGCTCGTCCGCCAGCTGCCCGGGCCGTGGAATTCGATGGGCGAAATGAAGTTTGAAATGCCTAACGATTACGGCATCTACCTTCACGATACCCCGGTGAAGGAATTGTTCGCCAAGGACGACCGCTGGATCAGCAACGGCTGCGTCCGGCTCGAGGACTACCGTCGCTTCGCGTCCTGGGTATTCGGGCGCATGCCGCCGGTCGGGCCGGAGCCCGAGCAGCGCATCGACCTGCCCCGTCCGGTGCCGATCTACATGACCTACCTCACCGTCGCCCCGGGCGGCGAGGGCGGCGTGCTGTTCCGCCCCGATCCCTATGGCTTCGACGCGCTGGCCATGCCGCAGATGTTCGGACCGCCGGCGCGGATTGCCGCGGTCGGCTGACGGAAGCGGCGGGGGCCAAGGGGTGATCGCGGCGCTTCTCCTGCTCCAGGCGGAGCCGGACATCGGCAAGGCGGTAAGCAGCGAAGTCGCGCGGCGGGAATGCAAGTCGCTCGACCCGGATGAGGTGATTGTCTGCGCCCCGCGCGGCCGCTCGCCCTATCGCCTGCCGGAGCGCAAGCAGTTCGATCCCGCCGGCGAGACGATGAGCGTGATGCGCGAACGCCACGCTTGGGCCGAGGAGGGCGAGACGGGCACTGGCTCGTGCAGCGCCGTCGGGCCCGGCGGCTGGACTGGCTGCATGGTCAGGGAGTGGAAGCGCCAGCGCGACCAGACCCAGTGGGGCAAGAATGTCCCGACCCGGCGCTGGTAACTCGATCGGCGGCGCGATTCGTTCGACCGGCGCGCTTGTCGAGCCGCGCACTGCCCCCTAGCGTTCGCCCCTAATCTTGGGGGACCATGATCGATGAAGCCGACACCCGCTTTGGCGCTGGCCGCAGCCGCGTTCCTGTTCCCGACCATGGCAATGGCGCAGGACAAGGCCGCCGCGAACCCCGCCACCCCCAGCACCGCCGCTGCCAAGCCGAAGCCCGACAAGCCCGAGGAAGTCGTGCCGCAGGTAGTGCGGACGGTCCACCAGGGCAACTTCGGCGGGCAGCGGATGCGCTATTCGGCGACCATCGGCGAGACCATCGTCAAGAACAAGGACGGGGTTGCCGAGGTCGCGGTGGTGACCACCGCCTACGTGCGTGAGCCGCGCGATCCCAATCGGCCGATCACGTTCCTGTTTAACGGCGGACCGGGCTCGGGCTCGGTATGGCTGCAGATGGGCGCCTTCGGGCCGAAGCGGGTCGCCATCCCCTCGGACGCGCGCGACGACGGCGCGCCGCCTTACCCCATTCTCGACAATCCGGACTCGCTGCTCGACGTTACGGACCTGGTGTTCATCGACCCGCCGGGGACCGGATTCTCGCGGCTGATCGGCAAGGCCGACCCCAAGGACTATTACGGCGTTACCCAGGACGCAAAGCTCGTCGCCGAAGTGATCCGCCGCTGGATCGGCGACAATGGCCGCTGGAACAGCCCCAAGTTCCTCGGCGGCGAAAGCTACGGCACGACGCGCAGCGCGGCGGTCGCCAACCAGCTGATGAACGCCACCTACAACGACGTAGCCCTGAACGGCATCATCCTCATCTCGACGGTGCTCGATTTCGCTGCCGGGGCCGACACGCCGGGCAACGAGCTGAGCTACATCACCACCTTGCCGTCGATGGCCGCTGCAGCGCATTTCCACGGCAAGGCGGAGGCCGCTTCGCTCGAGCAGTTCGTAGACGAGGCGCGCAACTGGGCGATCGGCCCTTATGCCGCCTTCCTCCTCAAGGGCCAGAAGGCCAGCGCCGAGGAGCGGGCCGTTATCCGCCGCCAGCTGGCGCGCTTCACGGGGCTCTCCGAGACTTATCTCGAGAGCGCGGATCTGCGCGTCACAGCCGGTCGCTTCTACAAGCAGTTGCTGCGCGACCGCGGGCTGACCGTCGGCCGGCTCGACGCCCGTTACACCGGCAAGGATTTCGACAGCGCCGGGGAGAATGTCGACAACGATCCCAGCTTCTACGGGATCGACGCCGGTTACACCGCCGCGGTCAATGCCTGGTCCCGCGGGCCGTTGGGCTTCAAGACCGACCGCGAGTACCAGTCGATCGGACGGCTTGGCGAATGGGACTGGCGGATCGGCGGGCGCGACGAAAACGCCTACCTCAACGTCACGCCCTATCTTGGCCAGGCGTTGCGCGAGAACAGCGGGCTGAAGATCCTCGTCGCCCAGGGTTATTATGATTTCGCGACCCCGTTCTTCGCCGCCGAATATGCGCTGTCGCGGACCGGAATCCCGCAGGACAGGGTACGCTACACCTACTATCAGTCGGGTCACATGATGTACGTCCGCGATCCCGACCGCAGGCAGCTCAGCGCCGATGTCCGCGCATTCATCCGGGGGCGGTGAGATGATGTGGCGACTGCTCATCGGTGCGGCGTTGGCCGCGAGCGCTCCGGCACTGGCGGCCCAGCCGGCCGAGCGTGGCATGGAGCGGGTCCCCGACCGCCGCGCGGGCGAAGGCGAGGGGCCGTACACCAAGCTCGTGATCCGCGGCGCAACGCTGATCGATGGCAGCGGCGCGCCGCCGCGCGGGCCGGTCGACATCGTCATCCAGGGCAATCGGATCACGTCGGTGGCCGGGGCGGGGACGCCGGGCCTGCCGCTCGAGGCCCAGCGCCCACCGCGCGACGCGGTCCGCGAGATCGACGCCACCGGCATGTACGTCATGCCCGGCTTCGTCGACAATCACGGCCACAATGGCGATCCGGCCAAGGCCCCCAATGCCGGCTACGGTTATAAATTATGGCTAGCGCACGGGGTCACCGCGGTGCGCGGCGTGGGGCTCTACTTCGGTCCCGGGGACCAATCGCTTTCCGACAAGCAGCGCAGCGCCGCGAATACGATCGTCGCGCCACGGCTGTTTGCCTACGCCGCGCTCGGGGACGTGTGGAACGGCGGCGACATCGACAGCCCGGCCAAGGCGCGGGCGTGGGTGCGGTGGGCGAAGAAGGCCGGCTATGACGGGATGAAGCTGTTCAACAGCGAGACGCGGGAAGTGACGGCCGCAGCGCTCGACGAGGCCAACAAGCTCGGGCTCGGCAGCGTCGCCCATCTCGGCCAGTCGGGGGTGGCCCAGGTCAATGCGCGCACCGCCGGCGAGCTCGGGCTCGGCACGATCACGCATTTTTACGGCCATTTCGAAAGCCTGCTCCGCGATTCGAGCCTGCCGCGCTACCCGGCCGATTATAATATGTATGACGAGCAGGACCGCTTCTACGAGCTGACCCAGCTGATCAACCACATCCACGAGCCGGGCGGGCCGGAATGGGAGGCCTATTTGCGCGAGCAGCTGGCGCGCGGGGTCGTCTTCAACCCGACGCTCAACATCTATTCCGCGTCACGCGACGTGATGCGCGCGCGCACCGCCGAATGGCACGAGAAATATACGCTTCCGAGCCTGGCGGGCTTCTTCCAGCCGAGCCGGGTCAGTCATGGCAGCTACTGGTACGACTGGACCACTGCCAAGGAAGTCGCCTGGCGCAAGTTTTACGGCCCCTACATGCGGCTGATGAACGACTACAAGAATATGGGCGGCAAGGTCACGCTGGGCTCCGATCCCGGCTACATCTACCAGAATTGGGGCTTCTCCTACGTCGGCGAGATGGAGATGCTGCAGGAAGCCGGTTTCACCCCTCTGGAGGTGATCCGCGCGGCGACCAGCGACGGGGCCTATGAAATCTACCGGCCCAAGGGCACGCCCGCGCCGTTCGGGACGGTTCGCGCCGGAATGCTCGCCGACCTCGTCATTGCGCCGGAAAACCCGCTCCACAATTTCAAGACGCTATACGGCACCGGCTTCGAGAAGCTTGGCCGCGACGGCAAGGTGACTCGCGTCGGCGGGGTCAAGTTCACCATCAAGGACGGCATCGTCTACGACGCGCCCGCGCTGCTCGCCGACATCGCGGCGATGGTGGCGGAGCAGAAGCGGGCGGCGGCGGCGGCGAACTAGCCTAGCGCAGCACGCCCCTGTCGCGCATTGCCCGGGCGTAGAGGAACAGTCCGATGGCGATGGCGATGATCACCCACGGCATGATCGCCGCGGCGCCTTCGCTCATCCCGCCCGGCGCGGGCGGCGCCAGCGCGATCTGGTAGCCGAGGCCAAGCGCGGCGCCGAGCGCCGACAGGCCGAGCACCAGTACCGCCCAGCGGTTGCGCATCAGCAGCAGGACGCAGCCGAGCAGGCCGCCCCACACGCCAAGGCCCCAGCCGAACTGTGCCCAGATCGGGAAGGCGTCGACCCAGGCGAGGATCTCTTGCGGATCGACGCCCGGCATCATCGACGCGAAGTAATCGGTGTTGCGCATTCGGGTCATCAGATAGTCATAGGCGCCAAAGGCATTCCACAATGCCCCGAGCCCGCCGATGATCCAAAGGTGGACCGGCGTGGTTGTTGCGATCGTGCGATCGGTCATCTCGTCCATATGCCCCTCCCTCGCTCCGCCGAGCCGGAGCCGAAACGAAAAGGGCGCTTTTGCGCCCGCGAAGTCAAGACTTCGCGGGCATGGTAGCCGGGATCAGAAGCCGACCTTGATGGCGAGGTGGCCCGACGTCTCATTGCCCTGCTTCTTGCCCATCGTCCGCGAGATTCCGGCGGTCAGCTGGATGTTGTCGAGGATCTGCGCGTTAAGCCCGCTCGACGCCCGGAAATAGCCCTTCTTCGAGACGCTGTCGAAGTCGAACGTATTGACGATTCCCGGCGCCGACGTCTGCGCGAAGCTGATCGAGCGGTCGCCGTCGCCGAGCTCCTTCTCGTACATAAACGAGCCATAGGGCCGGAACTGCACGCCATCGCCCGAAAAGTCGGTGCGACCCTCGATGCCGATGCTGCCGCGAAGCGACGAAAAGTCGGCGTCAGAGACGTTGAGGGTCAGCGCCGGATCGCCGTCTTCGGTGTAGCCCTCGACGTTGACCTTGGCATAGTCGAGCGCGGCGACCGGGCCGGCCCGGAAGAACCAGATCGGCATCAGGTAACCGGCCTTTGCGCCGGCAAGCACATGGTCGCCATCGACGTCGGCGTCCATGTTCTCGACCACGCCGGTGCGGGTGATCTCGTAATCGTCCCAGCCGGCGCCGAGATAGCCCTGGATGAAACCGCCGGCGAGGCTCATCGCCCCATAGACGCCGATCTGGGTCGAACGGCCGTCGACCTCGGAGGTGTGACCGCCGAAATCGAGCTCGGGGCGGCTGATGTTCGCGGCAACGCCGACCACGCCGCTGCCGAAGCCATATTCGACCCCCGCGGTGGCGCCGATGGAATTGACGTCGAACGGCGAATTGCCGCGGCTTTCGTTGGCGCTGCGCGAGAAGCTGTCGCCGCCGATGAAGAATTTGAGTCCCTCGGGAAGCCCGCCGTCGCGCGGTGCGCCGAGGTCCATGCGCGCAGTCAGAGCTCGGCTGAACAGGCGGGCCGAGTCCATGCCGAGGTCGCTCGCGCCCTGCAGAGTCAGCGGCGCGGCAAGCTGGGTCGCGACATATTGCGCGATGATTGCGAAGCCGGTGCCGGTGAGGTGAACGTTGTCGCCGTAGAACAGATAGCCGGTCGGATCGAGCACGCAGGTCGACGAGGCGGGGGTCGGCGGGGTGAATGCCGGGCACACCAGGCCCTTGGTAATGCCGTACGCCGTGGGATTGGCGATGACGTTATCGAGCATCAGATTGAGATCGAGGTAATGAACGATGACGCCGTCGGCGGCATAGCCCGCGAGTGTCGATTGCAGGCTGGTGTTGAAGGCGGTCGAAAAGGTGCTTCGGATCTGCGCCTCGGTCGACCCCGCCGTGACCTCGGGAAGCCGCCCGGTATCGCCGGCGAGGAAGCTGATCGTCGGCGCTCCAGCAGCGACCAGCCGGTCTAGCTGGGTCGTTGCCGCCGCGGCCGAAATCGCCGCCGAGGTGGTCGCGCCGGCCAGAGTGCCGCCGGTTAATTGATAGAAGCGCGCGTCGTTGCCGCCGATGGAGACGGTCAATAGATCGCCTTCATCGAACGTCGGCGTGCCGGCCGGGAACGCGGTCGACTGCGTGCCGACGTTGAGGAACTGGTCCACTTCGTAGGTGAAGCCGAGCGGGCAGGAAGCTGGAATGCCGAGGCAGTTGGTGTTGGCCGCGCCACCCGGGAATGTCTGCGCCATGGCCCCGCCGATGGCGAAATTCTCGACTGGGACGCCGAGAATTTGCGACAGCGTGTCGATGTAATTGGTCGTGCCGGAGAAGCGCCCGCTGGTGTAGATCGTCGTGGTCGCTGGATTGATCCCGAGCAGCTCGAAGAAATTGCCTTCGTCGGCATAGCTGTCGCCAACGGCGACGATGCGATCGATCTGCTGGGCCGAGGCCGGCGCGGCGATGGCGGTAAGCGCAGTGGCGGCGAGCGTGAGCGCGAGATGGTTGCGAAGTGCCATGATTTTCCCCTCCCCAACGGCCGCGTCGGGCGGTCCGCGTTACAATCGTGGGACACTGCCGCCCGATTGCCGCGCTAGCAAGTGACCGCCGAGCCACACTTGCCGATTTTCGACCAACGGACAGCGCTGCCGAATTCCAAAGATTGGATAAAAGACTTTCCTACAACAAACCGTATAGGTTAGTTCCCCGAATCGGAGGCAGAATTATGACCACCAACGGCGGTGCCGCGATCGACGTACTTCTCGACGAGTTGATCGACCGCGAGGGCGGTTTCGTCGATCATCCCGCCGACCGCGGCGGGCCGACCCGATTTGGCATCACCGAGGCGGTCGCCCGGGCGCACGGCTATCGCGGCGCGATCGCCAAGCTTCCGGTGGAGGAAGCCAAGGCGATCTACCGGCGGATCTACTGGCTTCGGCCGGGCTTCGACAAGGTCGCGAACCGCGTGCCGCTAATCGCTGCCGAATTGTTCGACACCGGGGTAAATATGGGCCCGGGGGTAGCCGTCACCTTCCTCCAGCGCGCGCTGACCGCGCTTAATCGCGGCGGCTCCGACTTCCCCGATCTGGTGCCAGACGGGCGAATTGGGCCAGCGACGCTCGGCGCACTCGATCGCTTCCTCCGCGTTCGCAGTCAAGCCGCCGGCGGGCAGGTGCTGCTTCGCGCGTTGGAGGCGCTCCAGGGCGAGCGCTACCTCCGCCTCGCCGAGCGGCGCCCGGCCAACGAAGCTTTCCTCTACGGGTGGCTGGCAAACCGCATCGGTTCGTTATGACCATCGAAGTCGAACGCATCGGGCGTCTGTGGAGCAGCCGCGACTGGCGCGCGATGATCGCCTTGTGGGGATCGATCGCCGGGGCCGCGGTCCTGACCGGCTTTTCGGCCTGGCTGGTTACGCTGATCGTCGCCTTCGCACGCGACGACCGGTCCCTCGGGGCCCGCGCGCTCGATGCCCTAGCCTACTCCAATTACGGGCTGCTGCTGGTGATCGGCGCGGTGCTGCTGTCGCTCGGCCTCGCCATCAACCGGCGCTCGGTCAAGGCCAGCGCGTTCGGGGCCCATATCGAGGCCGGGGGTGGAGAAGAACATGATTCGGATTCCTGACCTCGCCCGCCGCTTTGCGCCGTGGCTGGCGCTGGCGTTGGCCGCATTGGTTCTTGCGCTGGCCGGCCCGGCGGCGTGCAAGCGCTCCGCCAGGATCGCCGCCGAGCAGCGGGTCGAGCGAGCGCAGCGCGATGCCGGCGCCGACAGCGCGCGCGACGCGATCGCGACCGCCGCCGCGGCCAATGAACGCGAGCGCCGGTCCGACGACATCACCATCCGCAACCATCAGGAGATCCGCAATGCCCAAGGCGCCGATATGGCTGTCGATCCTCATGCCACTGGCGCTGGTCTCGACGGCCTGTGCCGGCGGGCCGCCTATCGTGACAGCGAGCGCTGCCGATTGCGCCGGGCTGCTGCCCGCTAGCTGGAAAACCGGCGTCGCGGGGGCCGAGCTTCCGCCCGAGGCCGCCACCGCCGGCGACTGGATCGCATTTGCCGACGCGCAGACCGGCAAGCTCGACCAGGCCAATGGCCGTACCGCCGACGCCATCCACATCGTCGAGCGCTGCGAATCGCGCGAGCGCGACGCCCTGAAGCGCGCCCGGCGCGGCTGGTGGGAGCGGCTGTTCTCCTAGGGCGCATTGCCAAGCCCCCCGGCCGCTCCCACATTCCCCAATGTAAGCAGCGGGAGCGAACGTTGGAGCAGTATCACGGCACCACCATCCTCGGGGTCAAGAAGGGCGGCCGGACGATCATCGCCGGCGACGGTCAGGTCAGCCTGGGCAATACGGTCATCAAGCCCAACGCCAAGAAGGTCCGGCGCCTGGGCGACGGCAGCGTCATTGCCGGCTTCGCGGGCGCGACCGCCGACGCCTTCACTTTGTTCGAACGGCTGGAGAAGAAGCTCGAGGCGAGCCGCGGGCAATTGCTCCGCGCGGCGGTCGAGCTGGCCAAGGATTGGCGCACCGACAAATATCTGCGCAATCTCGAGGCGATGATGATCGTCGCCGATGCGGAGGTAATGCTGGTCATCACCGGCAATGGCGACGTGCTCGAGCCTGAAGGCGGGGTGGTCGCCATCGGCAGTGGCGGCAATTACGCGCTGGCGGCCGCCAGGGCGCTCGACGAATATGAGGACGACCCCGAGAAGCTGGCGCGCCGCGCAATGGGAATCGCGGCCGAGGTGTGCGTATTCACCAACGACCGGCTGACGGTGGAAATCGTCGAATAAACACGGCACGGTGGGCGGGTGTTGCTACTCGACCGCCGCCATTTCGTCGCCGCCGGGTCGGCCGCCTTGCTCGGCGGCTGCGCGACGGTCCGCACCGCGCCGGGTTGCAGCCCATTGCCGCCGGTCAATGTCGATCCCGCCCGGGTGATCCGCACCGTCGCGGGCCTGCGCCCCTATCGCGCGGCGGGCTTCGTCGTCCGCCGCGAGCCGCTTGGCGACAAGGCGCTCGTTCACAATTACGGGCACGGCGGCGCCGGCATCACCCTGAGCTGGGGAAGCTCGCGCCTCGCCGCCGATCTGGCGCTGGCCGGCACCAGCGGGCCGGTGGCGGTGATCGGCGCGGGGGTGATGGGCCTCACCACCGCGCGACTGCTGCAGGAGGCGGGGCGGAAGGTCACCATCTACACCGCCGCGCTTCCGCCCGACACGACTTCGGCAGTGGCGGGCGGCCAGGTCTCGCCGTTCGGTCATTACAGCGAGGACATGGTGACGCCGGCCTGGCGCGCGCAGTTCCAGGCGGCGATGGCCTATAGCTGGAAGCGGTTCCAGGGACTGGTCGGCGAGCATTACGGAATTCGCTGGCTGCCGACTTACGAGGAATCGCGAAATCCGGTGCTGCGTGGCGATTGGATGGATGTCTATTACCCGACCGGCCGAACGCTGCGCCGTGACCAGCATCCATTCCCGATCGACAATGCCATCGCGTTCAACACCATGTACGTCGAGACCCCGCGTTTCATGGCGCAATTGGCGAGCGAAGTGCTGCGTGGCGGCTCGGCGATCCAGATGCGCCGGTTCGAGACTATTGCCGACCTCGCCGCGTTGCCCGAGGCGACGATTGTGAACTGCACCGGCATCGGCGCGCGGGCTTTGGTGGGCGATTCTGAAATGATCCCCGTGCGCGGCCAGCTTGCCGTGCTCGCGCCGCAGCACGAGGTCCAATATGCCTTCGCCGGAACGGCCGGCTACATGTTCCCGAGGAACGACGGGATCCTGCTCGGCGGGACGTTCGAGCGCGGCGAGTGGGATCCGACCCCGCAGCCGGATTCGATCGCCCGGATCATCGCCCGCCATCAACGGCTGTTCGGCGGGCTTCGCTGCACCGCTTGAAACGCGGCCTCAAGCCCACGACCTGATGGCGATGAACGATGACCTCACCCCCAAGGCGATCGTCGCCGCCCTCGACGAGCATATCGTCGGCCAGACCGACGCCAAGAAGGCGGTCGCGGTCGCGCTTCGCAACCGCTGGCGGCGGCAGCGCCTGTCGCCCGAGCTTCGCGAGGAGGTGACTCCCAAGAACATATTGATGATCGGGCCGACCGGCTGCGGCAAGACTGAGATCTCGCGGCGGCTGGCCAAGCTTGCTGACGCTCCGTTCGTCAAGGTCGAGGCGACCAAGTTCACCGAGGTCGGCTATGTCGGCCGCGACGTCGAGCAGATCGCCCGCGACCTCGTCGAGGAGGCGGTCCGGCTGGAGCGCGAGCGGCGCCGCCACGCGGTCAGGGAGGCGAGCGAGGCGGCGGCGATGGAGCGATTGCTCGACGCGCTCACCGGCAAGGGTTCGAGCGAGGCGACTCGCGAGAGCTTCCGCATCCGCTTTGGCGACGGCAGCCTCGACAATGCCGAGATCGAGATCGAGGTCAGCGAAGCGCCGGCGCTGCCGTTCGACATCCCCGGCCAGGGCGGGATGGGAATGATCAACCTGTCCGAAATGATGAGCAAGCTGTCGGGCGGCGTTCCCAAGAAGCGCCGCAAGTTGAAGGTCCGCGACGCGTTTCTCAAGCTCGCCGAGGAGGAAGCCGACAAGCGCGTCGACCAGGACGACGTCACTCGTGTCGCCTTGGCCGATGCCGAGGCCAACGGCATCGTCTTCCTCGACGAAATCGACAAGATCGCGGTCAGCGACGTGCGCGGCGGATCGGTCAGCCGTGAGGGCGTCCAGCGCGATCTGCTCCCGCTGATCGAGGGGACGACGGTCGCCACCAAATACGGGCCGATCAAGACCGACCACATCCTGTTCATCGCCAGCGGCGCGTTCCACGTTGCCAAGCCGGCCGATCTGCTGCCCGAGCTTCAGGGGCGGCTGCCGATCCGGGTCGAGCTGGCGGCGCTGACGGAAGCTGACTTCGTGCGCATCCTAAGCGACACGCGGGCCAGCCTGACCGAGCAATATTGCGCGCTTTTGAAGACCGAGGACGTGACGGTCGAGTTCGCCGAGGACGGCATCGCGGCGCTGGCGCGCATTGCCGCCGAGGTAAACGAGGCGCTCGAGAACATCGGCGCGAGGCGGCTTCAGACGGTGATGGAAAAGCTGCTCGAGGACGTCAGCTTCGGCGCCGAGGACCGCGCCGGCGAGACGGTGCGGATCGATTCGGCGTTCGTCGACGCGCAACTGGCCGGGATCGCCCGCAACGCCGACCTCAGCCGCTACGTGCTTTGATCGGCTTTGCGATACCGCCACACCAGCCCGTTGACGAACGGGCTCCACAGGCTGGTCTCGATGCCGGCGATGCGAAGCCGGTCGGCGACCCACTGGTTGCAGGTCTGGATCGCGCTCGCCTTGCCGTAACCTACGTAGAAGGCGTCGGCGCTGCCGTAGCCCTTGTGGGCAATGAGCTCGGCCCGGCCGTCGCGGAACTCGCTTCGGACCGAGGCCCAAAGGCGGCGATATTCCTCCGGACGAACCCGGATCTGTCGGGCGCTGTAGGTGGGGTCGGCGACCCACTGGACGTGCATCACCCGCTCACCGCGAGTGAGCGCTCGAAGCGCGGTCGGAAGTGTCAGATCGGCCCAGGTCGGGGTCTCAAGATAGACCTGCCGCTCGCCCGCCCCGAATGCGATCCATTTCGCGCCGGGGGGCACTGCGGCGACGTCGCCGCGCGACAGGACGTCCTCCCAGTCGAGCCCGGCTGCGCGCACCGGAAGCACGAGGTCGGCATGAATGCCGTTGTCGGCAAGGTAGATGGTGATTCCGTTCGCGGGTTCGCTCCACTGGCGATTGACTGGAACCAGCGCGCCGATCAGGGCCGCCGCAAGATAGGCGAGCGGCAAGGCGGCGAGCGCCAGCCACAGGTGGCGCAGCCTCAGCCTCGACTTCCGTCTTCGCCTTTGCCGGGCCATGTGCGCTCCCTTGCCTTGCTGCGCCCGTCCCACTAGATGCGCCCTCGCTACCGGGCACAAGCCGGATAGCACGGTCGGGGCGTAGCGCAGCCTGGTAGCGCATCACACTGGGGGTGTGGGGGTCGCAGGTTCGAATCCTGTCGCCCCGACCATCATCGTTCGAAGGAACCGGCCTTACATCATGACCATCTTGCCCAGCTTGTTGATCGCCACGGCCACGCCGTCCGCCGGCTCCGCCTTCTTCGTCCAGATGCTTCCGCTGCTGCTGATCTTCGTCGTCTTCTATTTCCTGCTGATCCGACCGCAGAACAAGAAGATGAAAGAGCACCGCGCGCAGATCGATGCGGTCAAGAAGGGCGACAAGGTCGTCACCGGCGGCGGGCTGATTGGCAAGGTCACGCGCGTCGACGAGCATGAGGTCGAGATCGAGCTCGCGCCGAGCGTCAAGGTCAAGGCCGTCAAGTCGACCCTGACGACGGTGCTCGATCCCACCGCCAAGCCGGCCAACGACTAGCACATGCTCGACTTTCCGCGCTGGAAAAGCTGGGGGATCTGGGCCGTCATCGTGATCGGCATCCTGCTCGCCATCCCGAGCATGGTGCCCAAGGCCGAGGTCGAGAAGTGGCCGGCGTGGGTGCCGAGCCCGCGAATCAGCCTGGGCCTCGACCTTGCCGGCGGAAGCCAGCTTCTGCTCGAGGCCGACGTCGACGACGCCGCCCGCCAGCGCCTCCAGGCCAAGGAAGAAGAGGTCACCACCGAGCTTCGCCGGGGCGAGCCGAAGATTGCCATCGGCGACGTCTCGACCAGCGGCGGGCGCCTGTCGTTCATGGTCCGCGACCCGACCCAGCTCGACAGCGCGGTCGAGCGGCTTCG
Organism: Sphingomicrobium sp.; assembly: GCA_035710225.1. GTDB lineage: Bacteria > Pseudomonadota > Alphaproteobacteria > Sphingomonadales > Sphingomonadaceae > Sphingomicrobium. Next base: position 7,543 of record DASTDT010000080.1, on the reverse strand, counting down.
CGCCTTGTCGCAACCGGCCGGCCTTACCGGCCAGCGCGACTGGGATGTCGAAGTCGTCGATTCCACCCGGATCGTGATGACCCCGACCAGTCAGGGGTCCGAGGCCGCGCTCAAGAATTCGATGACCGTCGCGCGCGACGTCGTGCGCCGCCGGGTCGACCCCAGCGGGACCAAGGAAGTCACCGTCATCAACCAGGGCCAGCGCCGGATCCTGGTCGCCGTGCCGGGGGTCGAGGACCCCGATGCGCTGAAGTTATTGATCGGCCAGACCGCCCGGCTGGAGTTCAAGCTGGTCGATCTGGAAGCGCTGCCCGATGACGTCGCGCAGGGCCGCGCCCCGCCGGGCAGCCAGGTGCTGGCGATGGCCGACGGCAGCGGCGCGATCGCCGTCAAGCGCCGGGCGATGGTCACCGGCGAGCAACTCGTCAACGCCACCCAGAGCTTCGACCAGGACGGCAATGCGGTGGTCTCGATCACCTTCAACAACGCGGGCGCCCGTCGCTTCGGCCGGGTCACTCAGGAGAACGTCAACAAGCCGTTCGCGATCATCCTCGACGACAAGGTGCTGTCGGCCCCCAACATCAACGAGCCAATCCTTGGTGGCCAGGCCCAGATCAGCGGCAATTTCACGGTCGAGACCGCAAATCAGCTCGCCATTGCGCTCGCCAGCGGCAAGCTCCCGGTCAAGCTGAACGTCATCGAGGAGCGCACCGTCAGCGCCGAATTGGGCCGCGATTCGATCGAGAAGGGCACCATCGCCAGCATCGCCGCGACTTTGGCGGTGATCATCTTCATGCTCGTCACCTATGGCCGCTTCGGCGTTTACGCGACGCTCGCACTACTGGTGAACGCGCTCCTGATCCTTGCCGGCCTAGCGGTGTTCGGGGCGGCGTTGACCCTGCCGGGAATCGCCGGCTTCGTGCTCACCATCGGCGCGGCCGTCGACGCCAACGTGCTGATCAACGAGCGAATCCGTGAAGAGCAGAGGCGCGGGCGAAAACTGCTCGACGCGCTCGAAACCGGCTACAAGGAAGCGTCGACCGCGATCTTCGACGCCAATATCACCAACACCATCGCCGCCGTGCTGATGTTCTACTTCGGCTCGGGCCCGATCCGGGGCTTCGCGGTCGTGCTGATGATCGGAATCGTCACCTCGGTGTTCACCGCGGTCAACTTCACGCGCATGCTGGTCGCCGCCTGGGTCAAGGCCAAGCGCCCGCGCCAGCTCCACATCTGACGGGACATAAGGATGCGCCTTCTCAAACTGGTACCCGACAACACCAACATCGACTTCATGGGCGTGCGCAATATCGCGCTGGTGCTGTCGATCCTGCTGACCATCGCCGCGCTGGCTATGGTAGCGGTCAAGGGCCTCAACCTCGGCATCGATTTCGTCGGCGGGCAGGTGGTGCGCACCGAATTCCAGAGCCAGGTCGATATCGAGGAGCTTCGCGCCGACGTCGCCGGGCTCGGCCTCGGCGATGCCAGCATCCAGGAGTTTGGAGATAGCAAGACCTACCAGATTCGCCTGCCTCGCCCCGATGGCCCCGACACCGCGGCGGCGGCAGCGGTGACCGAGCTTCGAACCATGCTCGAAAGCGAATATCCGGGCGCCCGGGTCGATGCCGGAGAATCGGTTTCGGGCAAGGTCAGCGAGGAGCTGGCGTGGGACGGCGCGCTGGCCATCACGCTCGCCATGCTCGGCATCGCCATCTACATCTGGATCCGCTTCGAATGGCAGTTCGGGGTCGGCGCTTTGGTGACGCTGTTCCACGACGTGTCGGTGGTGCTCGGCTTCTTTGCGGTCACCCAGCTCCAGGTCGACCTCAACATCGTCGCCGCCTTCCTCGCCATCGTCGGCTATTCGCTCAACGACACGGTCGTCATCTACGACCGGATCCGCGAGAATCTGCGCAAGTTCCGCAAGATGGCGATGATCCCGCTGCTCAACCTGTCGTTGAACGAGACTCTCAGCCGGACGGTTGTGACGTCGCTGTCGATCATGATCGCGCTGGCCGTGCTGCTGGCCCTTGGCCCCGACGTCATCTTCGGCCTCACTCTGGCGGTGCTCCTCGGCACCTTCATCGGCACCTATTCCTCGATCTACATCTCGGCGCCGATCCTGGTGTGGCTTGGGGTCACGCCCGACAGCTTCGTTCGCGGCGACGATCACGATCCCGCCAGCCGGGCGGCAGAGGCGCATTGAAGCTTCGGCAATCCCGCGTTCAGCAGCGCATCAGCAATTACGGCGCTTGGCGTCATGCCAGCCCCACGCTAGAAGGTCCCCCATGCCGAATTTGAAGCGTATCGCCTTTCCGCTCATCGCCGCCGCGCTCGTCCTCCCGGCCGTCGGCTGCGCCCGCAACAGCGGCAAGACCAGCGACACCGGCTACGTCGCGCGCGACGTCAACACGCTCTACAGCCTCGCCAAGCGCTACCTTGACCAGGGCAATTACGTGCTTGCCGCCAAGATGTTCGACGAGGTCGAGCGCCAGCATCCTTATTCGGTGTGGGCCCGGCGGGCGCAGATGATGAGCGCCTTTTCCTATTACATGGCCCAGCAATATCCGGACGCCATCTCCTCGGCCCGGCGGTTCCTGACGATCCACCCGGGCAACAAGGACGCGCCCTACGCCCATTATCTCATCGCCATGTCCTATTATCAGCAGATCGAGGACGTGCGCCGCGACCAGAAGATCACCCAGCAGGCGGCCGATGCGTTCGGCGAGCTGACCCGGCGCTACCCAGGCAGCCGCTATGCCTCCGACGCGCGGCTCAAGCTCGACCTCATCAACGACCATCTCGCCGGCAAGGAGATGGAGATCGGCCGCTTCTACCAGCGCCAGGGCAAATGGCTGGCGGCAACGATCCGCTTCCGCACCGTGATCGACAAGTACCAGACCACCAGCCACACGCCCGAGGCGCTCGAGCGGCTGGTCGAATCCTATCTCGCGCTCGGCATCCCGTCCGAGGCGCAGAAGGCGGCGGCGGTGCTCGGCCGCAATTATCCGGGCAGCGAATGGTATCATCGCAGCTACCGGCTGATCCAGCGGCACGTCCCGCAGGCCACACCGCAAAGCTAGGCGAATGAGAGCGGCGGCGGGCCCGTGCTGAGGCAGCTGTCGATCCACAATGTCGTGCTGATCGACCGGCTCACCCTCGAGTTCGAGCCGGGCCTGGGCGTGCTGACCGGGGAAACCGGCGCCGGCAAGTCGATCCTGCTCGACAGCCTCGGGCTCGCGCTTGGGATGCGCGCGGACACCGGCCTGGTCCGGCCCGGCGAGGCGCAGGCGGCGGTCGCCGCCGAGTTCGAACTTGGCGCCGGCAATCCGGCGCTTGCGTTATTATCCGAACAGGGCGTCGACCTCGATCCTGGCGAGCCGCTGATCGTCCGCCGGACCTTGAAGGCCGACGGCGGCAGCCGCGCCTTTGCCGGCGGGGCAGGTGTCAACGCCGCCATTCTTCGCGATCTTGCCGCCGGGCTGGTCGAAATCCACGGCCAGCACGACGACCGCGGCCTTCTCAATCCCAGAGGCCACCGCGCCCTGCTCGACGCGTTCGGGCGGATCGACTGCGGTCCGGCCGCGGCGGCGTGGACCGAGGTGCAGCGGATCGAGGACGAGCTTGCGCGGGCCAGGGCCGAGGCCGAGGCGGCGGCCCGCGACCGGGAATGGCTCGACTTTTCGGCCACGGAAATCGCGGCGCTCGCGCCCTTGCCGGGCGAGGAAAGCGAATTGGCGGCGCAGCGCGCGGCGATGCAGGCCGGGGCCAAGGCCGGGGAATCGCTGTCTGGCCTCGACGAATTGCTGTCCGGGAGCGATGGTGCGCTGTCCCTGCTTCGCCAGGCGGCGCGGCGGATCGAGCGCGGAGCGTCCGACCATCCCTTGCTGGCCGAGGCGCTGGCCGGGCTCGACCGGGCACTGATCGAGGCCAGCGAAGCCGAGGACCGGATTGCCCGCGCCGCCGACGCGCTGGCCTTCGACCCGGCGCGGCTGGAAGCGGTCGAGACCCGGCTGTTCGACATCCGCGCCTTGGCGCGCAAGCACCGGGTCGAGGCGGATTCGCTTGCGGCCTTGGGTGACGAGCTGCGCGCCAAGCTTGCGCTGATCGAGGCGGGCGGCGAGCGCATCGCCGGGCTGGAAAGGGCGCTCGAAGAAGCGCGCGCCGGCTACGATTCGCTCGCTTGCGAACTCGCCGCGCGGCGCCGCGACGCCGCCGCGAAGCTCGACCTGGCGGTGGCGGCGGAGCTTTCGCCGCTGAAACTCGATTCGGCCCGCTTCCGGACGGCGCTTGCGCCGGCGGAGCCCGGTCCGTCCGGTGCGGACCGCGCTGAGTTCGAGGTCTCGACCAATCCCGGCGCGCCGTTCGGACCGCTCACCCGCATTGCGAGCGGCGGCGAATTGTCGCGCTTCATCCTCGCCTTGAAGGTCGCCCTGGCCGAAGAAGGCGGAGCGGCGACGATGATCTTCGACGAGATCGACCGTGGGGTCGGCGGAGCGGTGGCAAGTGCCATCGGTGAACGCCTGGCGCGTCTTGCGCAGCGCGGCCAGCTGTTGGTCGTCACCCACTCGCCCCAGGTAGCGGCGCGCGCCGCCCACCATTACCGGATCGAAAAGGCGCACGGCCCGGACGGAACGCGCACGTCGGTGCGCAAGCTTACCGCCGACGAGCGCCGGGAGGAGATTGCGCGGATGCTGTCGGGGGCCGACATTACCGACGAAGCCCGCGCCCAGGCGGACCGATTGTTGGAGGCGGCATGACCAATCGAACCGAACATTCGCACACCCACGACGGCGCCGAGCTGTCGCACCTCGCGCTCGACGACGGCGGGGGAACGGCGCGGCCGGGGGTAGTGATCTTCCCCAGCGTGTTGAATCGCGGTCCGGTGGAGGAGGACCATGGCCAACGCCTGGTCGGGCTGGGCTATGCGGTGCTCCTCGCCGACACGTTCGGGAAGGACCTCATCGGCCGCGACCGCGACACGATGTTCGGCGAGATGAACCGCAACCTCAAGAACCGCTCGGCCTATGTAAAACGGCTGGCGGCGATCCTCGACTACGCCAAGGGGCTGCCTGCGTTCGACTCGTCCAAGGTCGCGGTGATGGGGTTTTGTTTCGGCGGGCTGTGCACGCTCGACCTGGCTCGCTCCGGCGCCGATTTCCAGGTCGCGGGGTCGTTCCACGGCCTGCTCAAGCCGCCCAATTTCCCGACTTCGCGGATCACTCCAAAGGTCGCGGCCTTCCACGGCTGGGACGACCCGATGGCCCCGCCGGAGGATGTCGTCGCCTTGGGCAAGGAGCTGACGGAGGCCGGCTGCGACTGGCAAATCCACGCCTATGGAAATGTCGCGCACGGTTTCACCAACCCCAAGGCGCATGAAATCGGCGTTCCCGGAGTGACCTACAACCAAGTTGCCGCCGCGCGCAGCTGGGACAGTTTCTGCGATCTGCTGGCCGAGACCTTGCGCTAGTGGATCCGGCCGCGCTGACCGAAGCCGAGGCGGCCAACCGGCTGATGCGGCTGGCCAGGGAAATCGCGCGCCACGACAAGCTCTACCACGACCGCGACGACCCCGAGATTTCGGACTCGCAATATGACGCCCTGGTCGCCGAGAACCGCGCGCTCGAGGCGGCGTTCCCGCAATTGGTTCGGGCGGATTCGCCGTCGAAGCGGGTCGGCGCGGCGCCGGCGTCGAACCTCGCAAAGGTCCCCCATGCGCGGCCGATGCTCAGCCTGGAGAACGCCTTTTCGGCCGACGAGGTGGCCGAGTTCGTCGGCCGTGTGCGGCGCTTCCTCGGACTTTCGGCCGACGAGTTGCTGGCGGTCACCGCTGAGCCCAAGATCGACGGTCTGAGCTGCTCGCTGCGCTACCAGAAGGGCGTGCTGGTGCTCGCCGCGACCCGCGGCGACGGGACGGTCGGCGAGGACGTCACGGCCAACGTCCGCACCATTGCAGATATCCCGCAGGCGATCAGCGGAGCGCCCGCGATCCTCGAGGTGCGCGGCGAAGTCTATATGGCGAAAAGCGACTTCGCCGCCCTCAACGCGCGCCAGGAAGCCGCGGGCGGAAAGATCTTCGCGAATCCGCGCAATGCCGCCGCCGGTTCGCTCCGTCAGAAGGACCCGGCGGTCACCGCCGCCCGGCCGCTGCGCTTTTTTGCGCATGGCTGGGGCGAGACGAGCGAGCCGCTGGCAATGCTCCAGCTTCTGGCGATGCGCAGGATCGAGAGCTTCGGCCTGCCGGTCAGCGACCTGCTCCAGTGCTGCGAATCGTTTGAGGAAATGCTCGACCATTATGCCCGCATCGAGCAGGCGCGCGCCGACCTGCCCTACGATATCGACGGCGTGGTCTATAAGGTCGGGCGTATCGACTGGCAGGAGCGGCTCGGCTTCGTTGCCCGCTCGCCGCGCTGGGGGCTGGCGCACAAATTCCCCGCCGAGCAGGCCGAGACGACCCTACTCGGCATCGACATCCAGGTCGGCCGCACCGGCAAGCTCACGCCCGTGGGGCGCCTGAAGCCGGTCGGCGTCGGCGGGGTCATCGTCCAGAACGTGACCCTTCATAACCGCGACGAGATTGCGCGGCTCGGCCTTCGAATCGGCGACCGCGTGCGGATCCAGCGCGCCGGCGACGTCATCCCGCAGGTGGTCGAGAATTTGACCCGCGACGAGGCGCGCGCGGCCTACCGCTTCCCCGATCATTGCCCCGAGTGCGACAGCGAGGCGGTCGCCGAGGAAGGCGAGGTCGACGTGCGCTGCACCGGAGGCCTGATCTGTCCGGCGCAGCGGATCGAGCGATTGAAGCATTTCGTCAGCCGCGGGGCGCTGGATATAGAGGGCCTGGGCGAAAAGAGCATCGCCGAATTCGTCGAATTGGGCTGGCTCAATGGCCCGGCCGACATCTTCCGCCTGGCCGACCATCGCGCCGAGCTGCTCGTCCGCGAGGGCTGGAAGGAAAAGTCGGTCGACAACCTTCTCGCAGCGATCGAGGCGAAGAAGGGCTTCGACCCCGCGCGCCTGCTGTTCGGGCTCGGCATTCGTCATGTCGGCGCCGTGACGGCCAAGGACCTGATGCGCGCGTTCGGGACCATCGAGGCTCTGGAACAGGTCGCCCGGAGCGAGGGCGCGCTGGCCGAGCTCGGCGCGGTCGAGGGTGTTGGCGGGGTCGTCGCCCAGGCCATCGTCGATTTCTTCCACGAGCCGCACAACCAGGCGGAAATCGCCGAGTTGCTAGCGCTGGCCCGGCCCGCGCAGTTCGTCTCCGACGTCCGCCAGACGGAATGGACCGGCAAGACCATCGTCTTCACCGGCGCGCTCGAGACGATGAGCCGCGACGAGGCCAAGGCCCAGGCGGAGCGGCTTGGCGCGCGCGCGGCGGGATCGGTTTCCGCCAAAACGGACTTGGTTGTCGCGGGACCCGGGGCCGGATCGAAGCTCAAGAAGGCCGAGGAACTCGGCGTGCGGGTGGTCAGCGAGGATGAGTGGGCGGCAATCGTCGCCGCGGCTTAAGACCGGCCTAGCGCCACAATTGCAGCGACTTGAT